>JALGZG010000192.1 GCA_025782345.1 bacterium
TGGCCGCGACAGCGGCGAGCAGCAGCAGAACGGTCATGGGCGCTCTGTCGAGTCTCATCGGCGGTCCTCCGCGCGAGGCGCTTCCCCGGACCCCGCCGGGCCGTGCGCTTCCCCCGGGTTCCACTCGCTGTCAAGAATTGAGTAGAGGCGCGAGCTGCGCCAGTGTCCCCTCAGCCAGGTGTCGTCCCGCATGGTTCCTTCCAGCTCCATCCCGACCTTCTCGAGCACGCGTGCCGACCGCACGTTCCTGGTATCACAGGTCGCCCAGATCCGGTGGAGGCCGAGGCGCCTGAAACCGAACCCGATCAGCCCGGCGGCTGTTTCCGTCGCGAGCCCCTTACCCCACGCGTCCCTGCGCAGGCAGTATCCCATGCCCGCCGTGCGGAAGCCCTCGTCTGCAACGTGGATCCCGGCGCCGCCGATGAGGCGGCCGTCCTCTCTCAGTGTGACGGCGAGTTCGAAATGAAGCCTCGGGTCCCGTTCCCTGGATGCGACGGCTCGTTCGATGAAAGCCAGAGTCTGCTCTTCGCTGTTCGGTCCCCATGGCATGAAGTGGTAGACCTCCGGGTCGACCGCATACTCATGGACGCTCTCCCAATCGTCCCGGTGGAATTCCCTCAGGGCCAGTCGCTCGGTCTCAATCGTGACATCGCCGCCCATTCACGCCCCCGTCAATCGTCTACAACAGCAGACAGGCCTCCGCCGCCAGCCACAGGAGGTCCTCCCTGACCGATCTGCGTTTGTGCCATTCCCGCCGGTCCCACTCTTCACCGCTGACGTCGTCCCCGCCGTAGAGCATCTGGGCGAACGTGACGCCCCTGAAGCGGGCCACGGCGAAGAATGCGGCCGCCTCCATCTCGACGGTGATGCAGCCCTCGGATCTGCGGAGAGCGACCTTGTCCGGTGTCTCTCTATAGATCCCGTCGGTGGTCCACGTCTTCCCGATCGTGTAGGGACGCCCGTGGCTGGTCAGGACGCGCTCGATGGCGGCGACACCCTCCGGGCTTGCGTCCACCTCTCGCGAGGGCGGTATGTAGTGGTACGATGTCCCCTCGTCACGGACGGCGGCTCGCGGCACGATGATATGGCCCGCGTCGATGCTCCGGTCCAGGACCCCGGCCGCCCCACAGGCGATGAACTTCCTGCAGCCGTGTGCGATGACCTCCTCGAGCATCGCCGCGGCGAAGGCGGCGCTTATGCCGGGCTGATAGACGGCGACGTCGCGGCCGTCCACATCCATCGCGAGGAGCGGGTGTTTGCCCATCTCCGATTTCATACAGGCCACCTCGCTGGCCTGTCCGCTCTCAACGAGCCCGGAGATGACATCACTGAAGAAGCACGGAACGCAGTGCTCCGGCACGTCGGAGGGGCTGATCTGTTCGGAGGGTTCGATGACCGCACGCCTGGCAGGATCGAACTCCAGGATGGGAAGCGTCTCGGGCTTCATGGGGACCCCGTCAGTCGGCGGCAAGCGTGCGCTTGAGGAGGAGCATCGTGATGTCGTCGGTCGGACTGGCATCACCCACGAACCGGTCGAGGTCGGCTCTCACTGACGCCACGATCTCCTCGGCGGAGTTGTCGCGTTTGTGAGAGAGGACGTCGCGCAGGCGGTGCTCTTCGTAGAAGTCGCCGTCCGCGTTCTGCGCCTCCGGGATGCCGTCACTGAAGAGGAAGAGCATCCCACCCGGTGCGATAGTCAGATGCCCAGAGGTGAACGGGGCCGATTCGAGCATCCCGATGGGCGTCCCGGTCGCGGCGATCTCCTCGATTCCGCAGTCGGGCGTTAGCAGGTAGGGAGGGTTGTGTCCCGCGTTGACGTACTCGACGTTGCCCGTAGGAGGGTCGAGAACCCCGAGGAAGAGCGTCGCGTAATGGATGGGGTCGGTGGAGAGGAATATCTGGCGATTGAGCCGCGTGACGAGTTCCGTGAGGTCCCTGGTCCCGTCGATGAGCACCGAGATTATGGGCATGATGTTCGAAACGAGAAGCGCGGCGCCCAGGCCCTTGCCCGCTACATCGCCCGTGAGAAACAACACACGGCCGTCCTCCAGGCACTTGACGTCGTACAGGTCACCTCCGACCTCAAGGCAGGGCTCGTGATAGGTGCCCATCTCGTAGCCCAGCGCGCAGCTGAGGTCCGTGGGGAGGATGTACGCGAGTATGTCCTTGGCCGACTGCACCTCTCTCGCGAGGCGACGGCGCTCCTCCTCGGCCTCTGCGAGACGCGCGTGTGTGATCTTCACGCCGATAAGGTTTGCGAGCGACGTGAAGGCCCGAAGCTCGTCACGGTTGTACCAGAACGCCGGGTCCTTCGTGTCGGCGTAGAGGATGCCTATGACATTCTCGTTGTCGAAAAGCGGTGCCGCCATCGCGGAACGGATGCCCTGTGAGACGATGCTC
>JALGZG010000110.1 GCA_025782345.1 bacterium
CTCGCTCACGAGAGGCGACAAGATAGTGACCATCGGTGGTCTCCACGGCGAGGTTCAGGACGTTCACGACGACAAGATCGTCATTCGCATAGCCGAGAATCTCAAGGTCGAGGTTGCGAAGACCGCGATCAGCGGCAAGAGGAACTAGCATACGGAATGGCCATACTCCCGGTCACAAGGCACGGCGCTCCGCTTCTCACGGCTCTCATGGAGCCCATCGGGGACGTCACTGACGAGATAAGGACGCTCGTCGACGACATGATCGACACCATGCGGAATGGGGAGACGCCGGGCGTCGGCCTCGCGGCTCCCCAGGTTGGCAGGGCGCTGTCCATCATCGTCGCCGAGCCGCCGCCCGACCATGAGGGGACGGAAGCCGTCTACAACGGTGCGATCGTTCTCATGAATCCGGAGATCGTCTACTCGGCGGGGCACACGATCATTGAGGAAGGCTGTCTCAGTTGTCCCGGCGTGACGGCCGACGTGGAACGTCCCAGCCACATCGTGATCAAGGGCCTGGATCGGGATGGCAACGCGGTCAAGCTGGAGGTCGAGGGCGCGCTGGCGAGGATATTCCAGCACGAGGTCGACCACCTGCACGGCAAGTTTTTCTTCGATCACCTCAATCCGATCAAACGGCAGCTCGTAAAGGCGCGGATCCGAAGAACATAGACCGGTGTGCTGACGCTCCGCGTCTGGCGCCGCCGCCGGTCCCAGTGAGTTGCCCAAATGCGCATCGTCTTCATGGGGACCCCCGATTTCGCGGTCCCGTCCCTCAGGAAGCTAAGTGAGGCTGGCCACGACGTAGTGCTCGTGGTCACGCAACCAGACCGCCCCGCCGGCAGGGGGCGTGCTCTGCGCAGCCCGCCCGTCAAAGATGCAGCGACGGCGCTCGGGCTTCCCCTGGAGCAGCACGAGACCGTTAACACCGACGAGTTCGTGAGGCGTCTGCAGGCGCTCTCGCCCGACGTCATCGTGGTCGCGGCCTTCGGCCAGATACTCCGCGAGGACATCCTCGAGTGCCCAGCCCTTGGCGCCATCAACGTGCACGCGTCGCTTCTTCCTCGGTTCCGCGGCGTCGCGCCGATCAACTGGGTCATCATGACCGGCGAGGCGGAGACCGGTGTCACGACCATGTTCATGGCGAAGAGGGTCGATGCCGGCGAGATCATCCTCACGAGGAAGACGCCCATCGCTGACAACGAGACGGCCGGCGAGCTGTACGACAGACTGGCGGCGATGGGGGCGGACCTGCTCATCGAGACGCTGGAACTCGTTGATGCGGGCACGGCGCCCAGGATCGCTCAAGACAAGGGGTTGGTGACCTACGCGCGGAAGCTCAGGAAGTCCGACGGAGAGGTGGACTGGTCCGGGGACGCGGGCCGCGTGTATGATCGCGTCCGCGGGACGACCCCGTGGCCCGGAGCGTTCACGTGGTACCGCGGGAAGGTGCTCCGGGTGCTCGAGGCCGCGCGCGGTGATGACTCGGGGCGGAGGGGCGAACCGGGGGAGATCCTCACGCTCGATGTCGAAAGGGGCATCGAAGTGGCGGTGGGGGATGGCAGCGTCTGGCTGACTCGTCTTAGACCCTCGGGGAAGGGCGCAATGGACGCCGCCTCGTTCGTGCGTGGCTACAGGCCCAAGGTGGGAACGAGGCCGTTTGCGCGATCCGATGACACGTCCGGAGGGCAGTGATGGAACCCGGAGAGAAGAAGCTCTTCATCTCCATCGCAGGGGGCGGGCTGATTCTCCTGGCCGCACTGGCCGGGGTCGCGTGGTATCTTATTTTGCCGCGCCTGTCCGGTCTTCACGAGGACCTGCCTGTGATCATCGGCGTGGCCGCTCTGCTGGGGTTCGCGGGCATCGCCATCGGACTCGGGATGATAGCCCTGTCCGCGCTGACCGGCCGGCGCGTGCTCTTCAGCCAGCGCATCACGGCGACGGTCGTGCGCATCCTCTTCCCTCTGGTGTTCATGCTCTCGCGGATCATCGGCATAGATAAGGACAGGGTCAAGCGCTCGTTCATCGCCGTGAACAACGCCCTGGTCGGCGCCGGCCGCGACACGTTGAGAAAGGGCAAGTTGCTGTTGCTGCTGCCTCACTGCCTGCAGTCGACCGACTGCCCGAACAGGATCACAGGCGGCCTCATCGAGAACTGCCAGGGCTGCGGCAAGTGCGTCATCTCCAGCCTCCTCGTACTCGCGAGGAAGCACGACCTGGCACTGACGGTGGCGACGGGCGGTACACTGGCGCGCCGCGTCATCGGTGAGGTGAGGCCCGTAGCCATCATCGCAGTCGCCTGCGAGACCGACTTGACCAGCGGGATACCAATCTGGATCGAGTAGAGGAAGCGATAGCCTTCTTCGCTTCCGCCGGAAGGTAGGTACACTTGGGCGCGCGGAAGACAGCACTCCTGAGTCTCACCGAGTGGGAGTCCGGCGACCGGAACATCGACGTCGTGCTTGAGCGTCGCCTCGCCGGCGCGAACCTGGATGCGAGGGACACTGCACTCGCCCAGAATCTCACCTATGGGGTCCTTCGGTGGAAGGGCAGGCTCGACTGGGTCCTGGACCAGTACGTCAATGGTGGCCTGACGTCGCTTCCCGTCCCCATCCGAAATGCTCTCCGCCTGGGGCTCTATCAGATCGACTACCTTGACAGGATACCGCCTCGCGCCGCCGTCAACGAATCGGTCGAACTCGCGAAGGAGTTTGGGCACAAGGGAACCGCCGGCCTCGTGAACGCCGTGCTACGCAACATCCTCACATCGCTCAGACCGGACTTCCCGGACATGCGGGAGGACCCGGCGGGCCATATCAGCGTCGTCTACTCTCATCCCAGGATCCTGGTCGAGAGGTGGATCGCCCGGTACGGTATCGAGATGACGGTTGTTTTCTGCGAATACAACAACGAGGTGCCGCGTCTGGTGGCACGCGCGAACGGACTGAGCGCCACGACGCCGGCCCTGGCGCGGGCCCTCAAGTCCGAAGGACGTGAAACGCGTCCGGGGCGCTACTTCGACGAATGTCTCGAGATACTCACCGGAGGTGACGTGTCCGGACTGGACTGCTTCAGAAACGGGATGATGCAGATACAGGACGAGAGTACGCTTCTGGCCGTGCGACTTCTGGACCCGCGTCCCGGCGAGGATATCATAGACATGTGCGCGGCGCCCGGCGGCAAGACGACCTACATCGCCGAGCGCATGCTCGGGGAGGGGACGATCAAGGCGTTCGAGATCTCCGAACCGCGCGCCGCCAAGCTGGCCAGCAACATCGAGAGGCTTTCGATCAAGAGCTGCGACATCATCCGGGACGACGCCATCACCGAGGCCGACGGCATCGCTGACGGCGTCTTGGTAGACGCGCCGTGCACCGGCACGGGCACGCTGGGACGGCGAGCCGACTCCCGCTGGAAGTTCGATCTGAACGCGCGCGAGCGCGTGCGTTCAGACATCGAGGAACTCAGGCGAATGCACCCGAGGCAGATCTTCGCGCGCCAGGTCGAACGCCAGCTGCGGTTCCTCCTCAAGGCGGCGACCCTGGTGGACGACGGCGGAAGGATCGTCTACAGCACTTGCTCGATGGAGCCGGAAGAGAACGAGCAGGTGATAGCGCGGTTCCTCGGCAAGCGCCCGGACTTCGCGCTGGAGGACGCCGCGGACTTCGTCCCACCGATGTTCGTGGACGGGGGGTTCGTCCGCGTGCTTCCTCACAAACACGCGATCGACGGCGCATTCGCGGCGAGGCTGGTCAAGAGCAGACGCGAGCAGCTGGTCATGGAGGCGGAGGAGTCCACCGAGCTGGCAATGGAGGCCAAGGAAGTTGCGTGAGTCAACCTCGACGTCTGAGAGCACCGTGGCGCGTCTGTTAGGGCGTGTGTTGGGACGTCATGGTTCCAATCCCACATCCGGCGATGCGCCCGAGACCGATGCCCGTGAGCGCAGACGCGTCGGCCCAGCCGTGCGGCGCGTTCTCCTCCATATGTCGGCCGTATTCGCGGCCGTGGTGTGCGCCGCCCTCCTCGTTAACTACATCATCATGCCCATCATCGTCCGCCGCGGAGACCTCACCGTGACTCCCGATCTCGTGGGAGTGCCGGTAGTTGAGGCCCAGAAGATGGCCGAGGCTGCGGGGGTCAATATCCGCGTCGACGCCGAACGGCCCGATCCCACGGTGCCGGTCGGCTCAGTCGCGTTCCAGACGCCGCGCGTGGGCACGGAGATCAAGCGGGGCAGGACCGTGGGACTCATCGTCAGCTCCGGTGCGGACATGAGAAACCTTCCGATGCTCACGGGCTTGAACGCGAGGCAGGCGCAGCTCGATGCCGAGCACGCAGGGTTCGCCATCGAGGACGTCGTGGAGGTTCACACGAACCACGTTGAGCGGGGCAGGGTCATAGGTACCGACCCGGGCGGGGGCGCCGTGCGGCCGCTCGGGACCGGCGTGCGGATGCTGGTGAGCTTGGGTCCCAGGCCGGTCGAGCTCATGATGCCCTCCCTGGTCGGGAAGACCGCCGAGGAAGCCAGGCTCGTTGTGGAAGCGCTGGGGCTGGTCACGCGCTCGGTCAAGTTCGAGCGCGGCCGGCGCCGGGGGTCCAGGGAGGTCGTCGTGACTCAGGACCCGGTTGGGGGGTCGCACGTCGTCGAGGGAGAGGGCGTCACGCTGAGGATCGGGAGCTGACCGGGCGAGGGGCAGGCTGACAAGGAGAGCGCACACATGGCGGAGCGTAGGATTCTCATCTCACCGTCGATACTGGCGGCCGACTTCACGCGACTGGGTGACGAGATCCGGACGATCGAGGCCGCCGGGGCCGACATGATACACATCGATGTCATGGACGGTCACTTCGTACCCAACCTGACGATGGGGCCGTTCATCGTGGAGGCCGTGCGCCGGTGCACCCGCCTTCCCATAGACGCGCATCTCATGATCACCGATCCCGCCGAGCACGCCGCGGCGTTCATCGACGCGGGCGCGGACTTCATCGTTTTCCACAGCGAGGCCTGCAAGGACCCGTTGGCGGTGATCAAGCTCATCCGGTCGCGGGGGGCGAAGCCGGGTCTGGCCGTCAATCCTCCTAATCCGGCTGAGAAACTCGAGCCGTTCCTCGAGGAGATCGACCTGGCCCTCGTCATGACCGTCAACCCGGGGTTCGCAGGCCAGAGCTTCATTGCGGACGTGATGCCCAAGCTGGCCACATTGGCGCGCTGGAAGCGGGAGCGGGGCCTCGGTTTCTTCATAGAGGTCGACGGCGGCATAGGACCCTCGCAGGCGCCGGTGGTCGTTACGAACGGCGGTGAGATCCTGGTGGCGGCCTCGGCGATCTTCGGGGCCCCGGACGCCGGAGCGGCGCTCGTGGCGCTTCGAGAGGCAGGGGAGTCCGGCCTGACGTAGGGAGTACCGCCCGGGTCGTCACGTTTCCACTTGCACGATATCTTCCCCTTTGGTATATTCTCTAGGCTGTACCAGTTGCGGGCCCGAAGCTTGACGGCTAGCCGGGGCGGTGCATTACTGTACCCCCGTGGCGAGCGTTGTGGTCTGCCTGGCCTTGCCCCGTAACCCTCTTGTTCGGGACGCGCCCTTGTGCGCGTGCCGCGCGGGGCGGCAGAGGACTCCGTCGGAGGAAGCGACCAAGGGATGTTCGAACAGCTTTCGGAACGTTTCCAGAGCGCGTTCAGGTCGCTCACCGGAAGGGGAAGACTCAGCGAGGCCAACATCGAGGAGGCGCTTCGAGAGGTTCGTCGCGCCCTTCTGGAGGCGGACGTCAACTTCAAGGTCGCGCGCGGGTTCGTGGACGACGTCAAGGCGCGCGCGATCGGCGATGATGTTCTGAAGAGCGTCACGCCGGGCCAGCAGATGATTAAGATCGTCCACGAGGAGCTGGCTGCTCTGCTCGGAGGACACGCGGACTCGTTCCGGATCCCGTCGGGTGCACCCGCGGTCGTGATGGTCGTGGGGCTCCAGGGCTCCGGCAAGACGACGTTCTGCGCGAAGCTGGCTGGTTACCTCCGGCGGCGGGGTAGGAGTCCCATGCTTGCCGCGGCGGACACGTATCGCCCGGCGGCCCAGGACCAGCTCGCAACACTCGGCGGACAGCTTGGTCTGCCGGTGCACGTGGGTGAGGCGGGCGCGGACCCTGTCGGGATCGCGACGACGGCCCTTCGCGAGGCCAGAGAGACGGGCTCGGACATCGTCATTCTGGATACCGCGGGGCGGCTGCACGTCGACGAGAACATGATGTCCGAGCTCGAGCGGATCCGTGAGGTGACGAAGCCTGCCGAGATACTGCTCGTCCTCGACAGCATGACCGGACAGGACGCGGTCAACGTCGCATCGGAGTTTGCTAGTAGGCTCGATTTCTCAGGGGCCGTCCTGACAAAGCTCGACGGTGACACGCGTGGTGGCGCAGCGGTGTCGCTCCGCGCCGTTACCGGCAAGCCCATCAAGTTTGCCGGGGTGGGCGAGAAGCTGGACGCGCTCGAGGTGTTCCACCCGGATCGCATGGCGTCGCGAATCCTCGGAATGGGCGACGTCGTGACCTTGGTGGAGCGCGCTCAGGAGGCCACGGACCTCGAGGACGCGGCGAAGCTCGAGGAGAAGATTCGGAAGGAGAGCCTGACGCTCGAGGACTTCTCCGAGCAGCTTCAGGCCCTCAAGAAGATGGGGCCTCTGGACCAGCTGGTCGGGATGATGCCCGGCATCGGTAAGGTTGGGCGTGTCGACGTAGACGAGCGGGCGCTAGGGCGGATAGAGGCGATCATCAGCTCGATGACCCCGGACGAGAGACGCAATCCGGGCATCATCGATGGAAGCAGACGGAGGCGCATCGCGAGGGGGAGCGGAACGACCGTTCAGGACATCAACCGGCTCCTCAAGCAGTTCGACGCGATGAAGAAGATGGCAAGGCAGTTCGGGAAGCTGGGGAAGCGGGGAAAGCTTCCCAACCTGACACCGTTCGGCATGTGACGGACCCGCGCGTTCCATGTGGCTTACGCGGACACCGGACAACCCGAGCACACGAGGAGGGAACTCAGTGGCAGTACGAATCAGACTGCAGCGCAAGGGCGCGAAGCACAGGGCCTTCTACAGGTTCGTGGTAGCCGACTCACGGTCGCCCCGGGATGGGCGGTTCATCGAGCAGCTGGGTTACTACGATCCCCTCAAGGAGCCCGCTGACATCAGTGTTGATACCGAGAAGGTTCTCGACTGGCTCAGCAAGGGTGCAAAGCCGACCGAGACGGTGAAGTCACTCTTCTCTCGGGTTGGGATCATGGAAACGTGGCACGAGGTTCGCCAGGGCAAGTCCTACGATGAGCTCCACCACATCGAGGAGGATGCCCGCAAGCGGACCGACGCCGCGGCCGCCATGCAGAGGCGGAAGAAGGAAGAAGTGAAGGTGGCGAAGAAGACTGCCAAGACGGCCGAAGAGGACGAGGCGAAGCCCGCGGCCGACGAAGCAGGATCCGAGGCGACTGGCGCCGAGGAGGCGGCGGCAGAGCCCACGGCGGAACCGCAGGAGGCGGCGGGGGAAACACCGGACGCAGACGCTGCGGCGGGATCGGGCGGTGAGGAGACTGCGGAGACGCCGGCGGAGGCACCGGCGACTGAAGATGCAACAGTCAAGCCGGCGGAGGCACCGGCGACTGAAGATGCAGCAGTCAAGCCGGCGGAGGCACCGGCGACTGAAGATGCAGCAGTCGAGCCGGCGGAGGCACCGGCGACTGAAGATGCAGCAGTCGAGCCGGCGGAGGCACCGGCGACTGAAGATGCAGCAGTCAAGGCGGAGCCGGAGAAGACCGAGGAGTAGCAGAAGTTCATACCGAGTCTCCCGGAAAGGTTCAAGGCCATGTTTGAGGACGAGACCAAGACCACAGAACATACAGACCTCTCACTTCAGGAACTGGTCGAGTTCATTGCACGAGGTCTCGTGACCAGGCCTGACGACGTCACCGTCACCGAGGGAACCAAGGGTGACATGATCGTCTACGAGGTCAGGGTCGCTGACGAGGACAAGGGCCGCGTCATCGGCAAGAACGGGCGGACCGCGAAGGCGCTCCGTGCGATCATCGGCGCGGCGGCGACGAAGGCCGAGAAAAAGGCCACAGTCGAGATCATTGACTAGGTGCTCTCCGGATTCCCGAATGCCGGAGCGACCGCTTCCGAGGGCCGTCCGATGAAACAGCTGGACGACTGGATCGAAGCGGGAGCGATAGTGCGACCACACGGTCTCAAGGGAGAGGTGGTCGTCGATCTGGCCCGGGATTTGTTGGAGGTCGTCACCGAGTCGCTGGAACTAAGGGTCACCGGCCGCAAGGGTGGGGAGCGTACCCTCACTGTAGAACGCGCGCGCGACCACAAGGCCCGCAAGGTGGTGCAGTTCGAGGGTGTGAGTACCGTGGAGGACGCAGAGGCCCTTCGTGGCTGGTCAGTCTGGCTGACGAGAGAGCAGATCGGCCCGCTGGAGGAGGACCGCTGGTTCGTGGCTGACATCGTCGGGATCGACGTCTACACCGACGGAGACGAGTACCTTGGGAAGCTCGCCGAGGTGATGCACATGCCGGGGAACGACGTCTACGTCGTTCGGAACGGCGAGAAGGAGATCCTGCTTCCGGTCATCGACGATGTCATAAGAAGCGTGGACATCGACTCGGGCAGGATGGTGATTCACCTGATGGAGGGATTGGCGTAGGGGGCATCTCTTGAGGATAGACGTCTTGACGCTCTTCCCGGAGATGTTCGAGGGCCCCTTGAGCGAGAGCATTCTCCGACGGGCGAGGGAGTTGGGCCTTCTGACCATCGGCCTTACGAACATCAGGGACTTCGCCAGGGACAAGCACCGGACCGCCGACGACTACCCGTACGGTGGCGGCAGCGGGATGGTGATGAAGCCCGACCCGATCTTTGAAGCTACCGATAGCGTGCTCGCCGGGGGCTCGGGAGAGCCCTCCGAAGGTCCGGGCGAGACCGCCGTGATTCTGCTCTCCGCGCGCGGCCGACTGTTCGATCAGGCCTTGGCGGCGGAGCTGGCAACGCAGGAGAGACTCGTTCTCATCTGCGGACGCTACAAGGGTGTCGATGAGCGCGTGACTTCACTGGTCACGCACGAAATCTCCATCGGCGACTATGTTCTGACCGGCGGAGAGATCGCGGCGATGGTGATAGTGGACGCCGTCGCTCGTCTGGTCCCCGGGGTGCTCGGGGATATCGAGTCGGCCGAGACGGATTCCCACTTCGACGGGCTTCTGGGACCCCCGACCTACACGCGGCCGGAGGAGTACAGGGGGTTGCGGGTGCCGGACGTGCTCGTGTCCGGGGATCACGAGAAAATACGGTTGTGGCGACGGAAGGCCGCGCTGCGAGTGACGAAGGAGAGGCGGCCTGATCTTCTGGACGCGACGAAGCTAATCGACGAGGATCTCGAAATTCTCGAAGAGATAGAGCAGGAAGACGCAAACGAGTAAACCGAACAGGCAGCGCGGGGTCCAGGACCCCAGGGAGTTGAGATGAACGACAGGATAAGCGAGATAGAACGAGGCCACACGCGTGAGGACATCCCCGAGTTTGCGGTCAGTGATACCGTCCGGGTGCACGTTCGTATCCGTGAGGGCGACAAGGAGAGAACGCAGGCGTTCGAGGGAACGGTCATCGCGAGGCAGGGCACCGGCCCCAACGAGACGTTCACGGTGCGCAGGGTGGCGCAGGGCATAGGCGTTGAGAGAGTCTTCCCGGTGTCCTCACCAAATGTCCAGCAGATCGTGGTCACGCGTCACGGCAAGGCGCGCAGGGCCAAGCTGTACTACCTGAGGAAGAGAACGGGCAAGGCCGCGAAGACAAAGGCCCGCGATCTGCGGTAGCACGGTACGGCGACGGGGAAGCCAGCCCGGACGCGGCCGAGACGGGCCGCGACCCGGGTCGCGAGCCGGGCGCCCCGCATGATCTCTCCCATATGACCGTTCGAGAAGTAGGCGAGTACGTCGCCGGAGCTCACCCCGAGCCCGGCGACTCTCTTTGGCGCGCGCTGGAGGGCGATCCCCGAAAGGGCGTGCGAAGCCTGCGCGACCGGCTGGTGCGGCGCAGGAACTCGGAACTCCGCGCGCGCGAGCGCGAGGAGCGGATGCGCAGGAGCGAGGCCGAGCTCTGGGCCCAGGGCGTGGAGCACGTGGCCGGCGTAGACGAGGCCGGACGCGGGCCTCTCGCCGGACCGGTGGTGGCAGGGGCCGTCGTCCTTCCCCGGGACCTCTCGATTCGAGGCATCGATGACTCAAAGAAGCTGA
>JALGZG010000143.1 GCA_025782345.1 bacterium
TAATGCGAGGCTACGTCGACGAGGGCTTCTTCGCCGGGGCCTTCGGCCCGGGGCGCACGCTGGGTGAGGCCTGTGCGGCGGCGAAGCTCAATCTCTATCTTCACCTCGACAACAGGGAGGAGTACGAGGGGTGGAACCTCCTGGGCGACCCGGAGCTGTCCGTGTGGACGGCGCTTCCCTCACCGCTCGCCGTCGAGTACGACACGATCATCTCGTTCTCCTCCGACTCGTTCGAGGTGCGCGTGACATCTGACGACGCGCCCATTGAGGGGGCGGTAGTCACGCTCGACCGCATGCCGGACGTGTCCTCACGCGGCGTGACGGACGGTGCGGGGCGGTCGGTGCTCCCGCTGGCGCTGGTCTCGCCGTGCACGCTGAATCTCACCGTCACGGCCAAGAACACGCGCCCGTTCGGAGGCTCTGTCCGCGTGCTCGCCAGCGGTCCGTACGTAGCGCCCGCTGCAAGGTCCGTCGACGACTCGTCGGGAGGCAACGGCGATGGCCTGGCGAGCCCGGGCGAATCCGTGCACCTGTCACTCGGCCTCTCCAACCTCGGTGACCTGCCGGCGGCGTCGGTCGAAGCGCGGCTGCGCTGCCCGGACGACCACGCTTCGGTCACAGACAGCCTCGTGCTGTTCGGAAACATCGCGCCCGACTCAACGGCGTGGGGACTGCAGGACTTCCTCGTGTCCGTCGATGCCGACTGGCCGGGAGGCTACGACCTGCCCCTCGTGCTACGGATCTGCTACGGGGAATCGACGGACATAGTCGTGCTGGCGCCCCTCGCGACGGTCCTGGGCGATCTGGCAGTGAACCACGTCCTCGCGGATGACGGTTCTCCAGGCGGTGACGGTGACGGCAGCCTGGAACCCGGCGAGGTGGTCGGCATCGAAGTGACCCTGGACTGCGACGCCGGCGCAGGTCTGACCAACATCACAGGTGTCCTTTCAAGCAGAACCTCCCGCATCAGCGTGACATCGGCCTCAGCTGCCTTCCCGGATATCGCCGCGGGAGCGGAGGGCGCGAACGGTGGCGCTCCGTTCATCGTGTCCGTGGCGCCCGACGCGGACCCGGGCGATGCGAAGCTCTTCCTGCGCGTCTCGGCTGACGCCCCGACCTATGCCTACGCGGAGACCCTGGCGCTGGACATCACCGTCGCTGAGGTGGCTCTGCTTCACCCCACCGGTCCCGACAACTACGGCTACTACGCCTACGACTCGAGCGACACGCTCTATGCCGCGGCCCCGAGGTTCGAGTGGGCGGAGATCGCGCAGCCGGGTCCCGGCCTGAGGCTCGACGACGTAAGCGATTCGAACAACGGGGTGGCGGAGCTCGCCGCTCCGTTCAATATCCGGTACTACGGTCTGGTCCGTCAGAGCCTGTGGGTCTCATCCAACGGGTTCGTGGGGGTGTATCCACCCAACGGAAGCTGGAGCGTCAACTCCGACATCCCCTCTCTCGACGGACCGCCCGGCATGTTCGCGCCGTTCTGGGATGATCTGGACCCGTCTTCGGGCGGCGACGTCTACGTCTGGTTCGACCCCTACGAGCACCGCTACATCATTGAGTACGATGATGTCCGGCACCACGACTCGGACGCGGCGGAGACCTTCCAGGTGGTCATCTACGACCCGGCCCATCACAGCACGCCCACGGGCGACGCAGAGATCGTCTTCCTGTACAAGGACGTCTCGGCGCCCGGCGGCTGCACGGTCGGCATCGAGCACCCGTACGAGACCGACGGAACCCGGTTCCTCTTCGACGGTACCTACGGCGCCTACGCGGCCCCTCTGTCCGACGGCCTGGCCGTCCGGTTCACGACCGTTCCGCCGGAGACCCTGCGGTTCCCGTGGCTCGTGCTCAACGACTTCTGGTTCGATGACAGCGAGGGCGGAAACGGCGACGGGATCCCGGACCCGGGAGAAGAACTGTCGCTCGTAGTGGAGCTGAGGAACGACGGTCCGATCGCCGCGACGGGCCTGCAACTGACGCTGACCTCGGACGCGTCCGCCGTCGCCGTTCTCGACGACTCCGCGGCGCTTCAGGACATCGAGGCGGGCTCGTCCGGACGAAACACGGGCGACCCATTCACGTTCTCTATCGAGGTGGCGATACAGGACTCGCTGGTGACGCTCTGGATGCAGCCGGGACGCGACTCCAACACGAGTCAGGGCGCCGTGCGTCTGGACGTGCACCTCGCGCCACCGGGCGGACCCGAAGGCGGGGGGGTTCTCCTCAGTCCGTGCCGTCCCAACCCGTTCAGGAACACGACGAACCTGTCGTTCAACATGCCGCAGAATGGCCGCGCGGTCGTCCGCATCTACGACGTATCAGGAAGACTCGTGAAGACGGTGGACGACTCGTTCCGGGAGGCGGGACCGCACCAGAACGGCAGCAACGGCAACGGCGACGCGGTCGCCAACGGCGTCTACTTCGTCAGGCTGGAGGCCGCCGGGAGCTCGAAGACCCGCAAGGTGGTTTTTCTCAGGTAGCATCACCACAATCGAAGTTCGAAAGAGGCGGATGGGACTGGTCCCGCATCGGGAAGGACCATCGGTAGCACGAAGACGGGGCTCGCCACACAAGGCGAGCCCCTTTGTTCAAGATCCGAGTCGTACCTGACGATCGGGCTACCGGAAGAGCGCCTTGATGCTCGCCCACGTCGCGGCCTCGACCGGCGTCT
>JALGZG010000010.1 GCA_025782345.1 bacterium
TCGTGACCGAGCGGAAACCGACCGATGAGGAGATGGTATCGCTCAGGTTCGCGTGGCGCGCGGTCAAGCACGTCCGCTCGAACGCTATCGTCCTGGTCCGGGGCAAGCAGACGGTGGGCATCGGCGCCGGCCAGATGAGCAGGGTCGACGCCAGCGTGCTCGCGGTCTGGAAGGCGGGGGACAGGGTCAAGGGCAGCGTGCTCGCGTCCGACGCCTTCTTCCCGATGCGCGACGCGGTCGACGCGGCCGCCGACGCCGGGGTCACGGCGATCATCCAGCCCGGGGGCTCGAAGGGCGATGAGGACGCCATCAAGGCGGCCAACGAGCGGGACATCGCGATGGTGTTCACGGGCATGAGGCACTTCAAGCACTAGGTGGCGGGGGGCAGGGGGCGGCGCGCCCTGACCCCCGGCGCTCAGACACGCAGCGCTTCGCGCTGAACTCGCGGCGGGGGTCAGGGCACGCCACCCTCGACACAACTGCCTGAAGCTAGGGAGAAGGACATGAACAGCAAAGACAAACCACTGGTTGCCATACTCATGGGAAGCGACTCCGACCTTTCCACGATGGTAGAAACCGGCAAGATGCTGGACGGATTCGGCGTGCCGCACGTGTCGCGCATCACGTCGGCGCATCGGTCGCCCAAGAAGACCCACGAGCTCGTCGTAGAACTCGACCGGGACGGGGTGCAGGTGTTCGTGGTGGGAGCGGGGCTCGCGGCGCACCTCGCAGGAGTGGTCGCCAGCTTCACGGCGAAGCCGGTGATCGGCGTCCCGATGGGCGGCGGCAGCCTGCAGGGAGTGGATGCCCTCTACTCGACCGTGCAGATGCCGGGTGGCGTGCCGGTCGCGACCATGGCGATAGGCAGGCACGGCGCGAAGAACGCGGGCGTGCTGGCGGCTCAGATACTGGCCCTGCATGACGAGGGGCTGAGAGACAGGCTGGTGGCATTCAAAGAAGAACTCGAGCGCTCGGTCGAAGAGAAGGACCGGAAGCTGACAGCGGAACTCCGTGGCGCCGCCGGTGCGGTCGAGGAGCTGACGCGGGAAGGGAAGTGATGAGCGCACTGGTCATAGTCGGAACTCAGTGGGGCGACGAGGGGAAGGGGAAGATCACCAACTTCTACGCGTCCCGCGCGAACATGGTCGTGCGGTTCCAGGGTGGCGCCAACGCGGGACACACCGTCAACGTAGCAGGAAAGAAGGTCGTCTTCCACCTGCTGCCGTCGGGCGTGTCCGTCCCGAACGTCCAGTGCATCATAGGACCCGGAGTCGTCCTGGACCCGCTCGCCCTCGTTGAGGAGATCGACTACGTTCGATCGAACGGCATTGACGTCGGCGATAATCTGCTGATCGACGTCGGTGCGCATCTGGTGATGCCGTACCACAAGGCCGTCGAGGCCGCCGAGGAGCAGGCGAGGGGAGGCGACGCGATCGGTACGACGCACCGGGGCATCGGCCCGACGTACGTCGACCGTTGTTCGCGCGAGGGGCTGACGTGCGGGGACCTCGCTTCGTTCGACCGCTTCGAAGAGAAGCTGTCCGCGATCGTCTCACGCAAGAACGACATACTGACCAAGCTCTACGGCGCCGAGCCGGTGGACCTCGATGAGATCACCGAGCAGATGAGGGCCGTCGCAAAGATACTCGTGCCCCATCTGTCGGACACGCCGGGGCTCATTCGGTCCGCCATCGCGTCGGGTGACAACGTCCTCTTCGAGGGGGCTCAGGGCGCGCTCCTCGACATAGGGTTCGGCACCTACCCGTTCGTCACGTCGTCAAACACGACCGCGGCGGGTGTCTCTCCCGGAACCGGCGTGCCGCCCACCTGGATCGGAGAGGTCGTCGGAGTGGCGAAGGCCTATGCGACGCGCGTCGGCGCGGGTCCGTTCCCAACGGAGGCCGAAGGCGAGCCGGCGGCGCTCATCTGTGAAAGAGGCGCCGAGTTTGGCGCGACCACGGGGCGACCGCGACGCTGCGGGTGGCTGGACATCGTCGCACTGCGGTACTCGCTCGCGCTCTCCGGGATCGAACGGCTCATCATCACGAAGCTCGACGTGCTCGACTCCCTCCCGCTCATTCCGGTGTGCGTGGGTTACACCCTGGACGGGGCGAGCATCGACACGTTCCCGCGCGACGTCGATGCGTTGCGTAGGGTCCAGCCGGTCTACGAGGAACTGCCGGGCTGGGAGACGGACACGAGCGGAGCCAGGACCAGCGCCGAGCTGCCCGAGAAGGCTCTGGCCTATCTGAAGCGGATCGAGGAGCTCTCGGGCGCGAGCGTCGTGGTCGCGTCCGTCGGCGCCGACTCGGACGCCATAGTGGAGTTCGAGCGACTGCTGTAGCATCTCCACAGTGGAATATCTGTGGGCGTGACGCAGGCGTGACGCACCCTGCCCCCCGGCGCTCAGACACGCAGCGCTGACGCGCTGAACTCGCGGCGGAGGGCAGGGTGCGTCAATCCCTGGCGCAAGGCTTTCTGCTTGACGACCACGGGCTCGAGGTCTACGCTTGCGGCACACTAGGCAATCCGAACTCCCTTCCCGACGGTGGAGCGAGACCCGCGAGATGGCGAACATCCAGGACAGCCCTGACGACAGGGAGATCCCCCTTGACCGGGTCGGCGTGACCAACCTGGTCTACCCGGTGACGGTGCCCGACAGGTCGAACGGCACGACGGTCGGCCTCTTCGTGGAGCTGGCCCAGGAGTCACGCGGCGTCCACATGAGCCGCCTCGTGGAGGCCTTCCACAACTCAAGGGAAACGCGCCTCACGTCCGAGAACCTCGAGATCATCCTGTCGAAGCTGCGCGACGCGGTGGGCGCCTCGACAGCACACATCGAGCTCGAGTTTACCTTCTTCACCGAACGGAAGGCACCCGTGTCCGGCGCGACCAGCCTCCTCGCCATCCCGGTCGGGATCGAGGCGACTCTCGACGAGTCGTTCGATGTTGCGCTGACGGTCGAGGCCCCGGTGCTCTCCGTGTGCCCCTGCTCGATGGAGGCCACGGGAGGACCAGCGCACAGCCAGAGGGGCCACGTCGCCGTCTCGGTCCGGATCGACGGGCGCATGTGGATCGAGGAACTGGTCGAGCTCATCGAGGACAGTGCGAGCGGCCCCGTGTTTCCGCTCCTGAAGGGCGAGGACGAACGCTCGGTGATAGAGGCGGCATACGAGAACCCCGTGTTCGTCGAGGACCTTGCCAGGAACGTCGCGGAGCGTCTGGATTCGGACGTCCGCGTGCACTGGTACCGCGTGGAGGCGGAGAACCTGGAGAGCGTTCACGACCACAACGCGTACGCCTGCGTCGAGCGGCGACGGTAGACGCCTGCCCGCATCTGCGAAACCACCGGCGGGCGGCGACGGTAGAGG
>JALGZG010000154.1 GCA_025782345.1 bacterium
CTACTGCTGGTGAGCGCCCTCGGCGCCGTCGCAATAGGCTTCGCTCTGATTCGGTTTGCGCGGCGGCACTCAGAGGATCGCACACCGGACTACATGAGTCTCTTCATTTGCCTGCTGGGTACGTTCGCCGGTTTCGCACTTGCGTTCTCCGGAGCTGATCTGCATCGGAAGGGGGTCGCGCGAGACGAGCTACTGGGACTTCTCAATGCTGAGATTGGCGCCTTGGAGACAATGATGCACGACGTCACACCGCTCGTCCTGAACGCCAGCGACGCTCCGGACACTGTGAGACTGAAGCACTGGACTTACGGGCAGCTGCTGCTCGAAGAGGTAAGTTCGGTGACGACCGCACTCCCCATCCTCGAACACCTCTCGCGGGACGGTGATCTTTTCTCTCCGCTATCGGATCCGATGAAGGTCTCGCTCCACAGGATCATCGAGTCGACGGCGACTTGGGAAGGGTGTGTCTTCAGCCCGGATGACGAAATGCCCAGCGTGCGATTCGATCTAGGCGGGAAGTTGCTGCAGATGCGCTACTTGCGTGCCGTTGTCGGGATGGAACAGCAGTTCCTCAGCGGTGATCTTACACCTGATGAGCACGCGACGTGCTTCGATGACACGTCGATGGCCTACGCGCAGGAGTTAACCAAGACCCTGATGGAACGGTGGGGGACCCATGGGTACTAGGCGCGTCAATCTCCCGCGCCCTAGCGTATGCAGCTGACGAGCTTGGCTGATGCGCGGCCCGTCAGGCCGCCGCACCGGCGGGTATCTGGAAGCTGGCAGTAATGGTGGAGCGTGGACGGTCTTGCGATGCACTGTACATGTGGACTGAGAAGGACCGCTCGAGGGGAATGATGTGCAGCGACACTGAGCAGACAGCGAGAGGTTCTTCCGAGGGGAAGCCTCGGTACCGGACAACTCCTGCGACGGAGCATGCTGAGGGGTTCCCTATCTTCCTGTCGCCTCAGGAGGTCGCGGCCCTCGACGAGTATCGGGATTCCGACCCGTACTCCGTAGAGGAAGGTCTTGCGACTCCGTTTCATCAGCGTCGAGTGGTCAGTACACTGGCACTCGTGGGCAAGGCGCTGCAGTCACTGGGGCGTCCCTCTCGAATCCTCGACCTGGGATGTGGGAGGGGCCACATCACCCGTGAAATCCAGAAGGCGTATCCAGAGACGCATATCTCTGGACTGGACTGCTCGGTATCAGCGATAGAGTACGCGGATCGGCACTCCAACAGGATCTGCTACGCGGTCGCGGACGCCCGCACGCCTCCGTACTGCGACGGATACTTCGATGTCGTAGTGTGCAACAACCTTTGGGAGCACGTGCCCGATCCGGCTGCAATGTTGGCGGAGATTGTGAGAATCACTGCGACCGGGGGCTTCCTCGTCGTCTCTACGCCCAGTCGCTACAGGCTGCGCAATCTCGCCAGAGTGCTGACTGGAAGGCCCGTTGCCTTCATGTCGGACAAACACATCACCGAGTACTCTGTAGGGCAGGTTCTGGAGCAGCTTCGGTACGGTGGCTTCGACGTCGTCGAGGTCACCAGCAGTCCAATAGGAACCTATGGGCTGAAGTTGCGACTCGCGTGGCTCGTCTTCTCAGCCGGTGTCGCGCTCTTCCGTTCTCACCACCGGCTTGAGTCTACGGTCTTCTACCTAGCGAGGCGGGTGTAGTCGCTACTAGAACTCATGATGCGCGGCCTGACTGGCCTATACAGCCGACGAGCTCTTTGCCCGCCGCAAGCAGATCCCTAACCTCACCATCAAGAACCAAGCACAGAGTTCGAAGCACATCGCATATGGGATCCCAGGTCGCGCTCCCTCCTGTCGCTCACCTCGCGAACAGCGCCTTGACCCGCCCCCAGGTCATCTCCTCGACCGGCTGCTCCACCCACCACGGGTCGTAGTCGATGGTCACGTGGATGTCGGGGTTGTCCACGTTGTCGTATATCTCGTTCGCAATCTCGGCTTCGACGTCTGTCCCCCACCAGTTGTTCTCGGCATCGATGATCCCGGCCGGCTCCGGGTAGCTGAACACGTAGGCATTCCAGTGCGTGTTGTCGTGGATGTTGTTGTAGTTGATGGTGGGGTTGCTCACCGTCGCACCGGAGCTAATCCCGATTCCATCGCGATTGGCATAGATGTCGCAGTACTGGACCGTCGGGGAGCCGCTGGCGCAGAACAGGCCTGACGACGAACTGCTACGAATGGTGCAGTGAGTTACGGTCGGATCACCGACATTGGCACGCAGGCCCATCTGCGCGAACTCGAACGTGCAGTAGTCGAAGCTCGACGGGTTCGGGCCGTTCACCTGTACCCAGGTCCAGTCGCCCGGCGCCGGCGTGCCCGCGTTCGACGTAAAGAGAA
>JALGZG010000301.1 GCA_025782345.1 bacterium
CTCGTCGAGCGCATCGTCGTACTTGCCCAGGCCTTCCAGAGCCTGGCCCAGCGTGAAGTGGTACGCCGCTCCTGTCTCCTCGTCATCGGTGTCGAGATCGAGGAAGGACATTGCCGTCCTCGCTGCGGTCACAGCACCCTCGAAGTTCTGAGCAGCCACGAGGGCACGTGCCTGGATCAGAGCATAGGAAGCGATGTCGGCCGCGCGGCTGTCCAGGTCACCCTCGTCGTGTGTCGTCCCGGACTCGGGAAGAAGCAGCATCCTGTCGCCGCGCCTCTCCACCGCAATGCCGTCATCGGCGCACCGCGCCAGTTCGAGCTCGAGCGCACGCCCCGCCAGTTCCGCCGCCTCGTCCCCGGCCCTCCCGCAGGACACGAGAGCCGCCGCTACGACGTTGAGATCTTCCGCGCTGTCGGCGTGTTCGGACGCCCAACGTCTGCCTTCCGCCACGACCTCGTCCGGAAGCTCGAGCCGCTTGAGAGAAACGAGCTTCAGGCGCATCACTCTTGGCCGCCACTTTGATACCGGGTGCCTTTCAAGGAACTCGTCGGACATCGCCAGTCTCTTCTGGTCGTCCCGTTCCACCCCGATCACGTCGACCTCTTCCTTGATGAGTTCGCTGCCGAGCTCGCTGTCCGGATAGAGCGTGGCCAATCGGTCCCTCTCCGATTCCGCCGCCTCCTCCCCAACTATCGCGATCGAGAGACTCACGAACGCAGAGAGGTTCACGAGGCTCTCGGGCGCGGCCGCGAGGAACTCGCGCGCCGATACGAGCACGCGCTCCAGGGATTCGTCGCTCTCCCCGTCTGCCATACGCGCGAGCGTACCATTCCCGAGCCGCATCGAACTCCCTAGCCCGTGCGTGGATATCGGCCTTCTCGAACACGAGGTCGAACTCCTCACCGAGATGACTGGCCGCCGCGTCGATAAGCTCGTGCGCCCGCTCATAGTCACGGCGCGCGGCGCAGCCACGGGCCTCACGAACGGTCGTGTCGATGTAGTCTTCCGCTGTCGCGCAACCGACCACGACGGCTGCCACCACACACAGAAACGCAAGTGCTCCCGCGAGACGCAGCGGGACGAGCGTCCCGGTCGATCGCCGCGCGGCGAGCTTCCTCATATGTCGTCCGGTCAACATGGCTTCTCCCTCACTGCCGGGTGCACACCGAGTCCCGCTTCCTCCGGAAGCGACATTCTTCCCCTGTCGATTCTCACACCGGTGAACGGATCGTTCGTCATCATGAGCGCGCTGTCGAGGTCTGCGTAGTCCATGAGCGGTGCGATGTGCGCCGCCGCCGTGATGGCAAGCGAACTCTCCATCATGCAACCTATCATCGTCTTGAGACCCAACTCCCGTGCCATGCGCGCCATCCTCACCGCCTCCACCAGCCCGCCGCACTTCATGAGTTTGATGACCACCCCGTCAACGGCGGGAGCGACTACGGGAAGCTGCTCGCTCGTGGGGCAGCTCTCGTCCGCGAACACCGGCACGTCCGTACGCTCCCTCACGTACGCCAGCCCTTCGACGTCGTCTGCGGCAACGGGCTGCTCCAGGAACTCCACGCCGATACGGGCGAGCTCGGTCGCCTTCTCCACCGCCTCGGAGCGTGTCCACGCGCAGTTGGCATCGACGGTAACGGAGGCTCCTGTGGCTTCCTTGATGCGGCTCACGATCGAGAGATCGATATCGGCATCGAGCTTCACCTTGAGCATCGGGAAGTCCGCAGCCTCGATGGCCTTCTCCAGCATCACGTCCGGGTCATCAAGACCGATGCTCATGGTCGTGAGCGGAAGCGTAGCCGGGTCGAGCTCGAAGTGCCTGTAGAGAGGTATCCCGTACCGTTTCCCCATCATGTCGTGGGCCGCGATCTCGAGAGCGGCGCGGGCCGACGGGTTCCCCTTGAGCCCTCGCGATGTGAGATCGGCCATCAGCTCCACCTCATGCGCGCAGTCCTCTACGACACACCTCACGTTCTCCAGCACCTTGACAACGGTGTCGGCGGTCTCTCCGTAGAAGCGCGAGGGAGCCGCCTCCCCCAAACCTGTGATCGTGCCGTCGGAGATCTCGACTATGACGCACCTGCTGGACGCGCTCGTAGTTCTGGCGGTCCGGAATACGCGCTTCGGAACAAGCTCGATCACATCGAAGGAGAGCTTCATCTGATAACTCCGAGGAGACGTCGGCCGCGGGGCCGGACGTCTACCGCAGGAAGGGATTGCGCGCCCGCTCGTCACCGATCGTCGTCTCGGGCCCGTGCCCGGGCAGGACGACCGTTTCGTCCGGGAGCGTGAGCAGCTTCTCCCTGATCGACCGGAGCAGCACGTCGTACGCTACAGTTCCCTCGTCGCTGCTGTCTGGAAGGTCGCTCCTGCCTATCGACCCCGAGAAGAGCGTGTCACCCGTGAAGACGAACCCGTCGCCCACGAACACGACGCCGCCGCTCGAGTGCCCGGGAGTGTGGACCACCGCTAGCGAGAGGTTCCCGAATGAGACGGTATCTCCGTCCTTCAGAAGGCCGTCGGGAGGGGACACGTACATGTTCATGCCGAGCATCGTGGACGCGTTGCGAACGGGGTCGCTCAGCTTGAGGGCGTCCAGCTGGTGAATGAGGACCTCGCCTCCCACCGCGACCTTGAGATAATCGTTGCCCGATATGTGGTCCGGGTGACCGTGCGTGTTGAGGATGTACTTGATGCGAAGTCCCAGGCGCCGGATCTCATTGGCGAGCTCGGAGGTGTCGTCCGTACCCATGGTCCCGGGATCGATGACGACTCCCTCCATTGTCTCGCGGCAGCCGACGACGTAGCAGTTGGCCGCGGCGAAGCCTACGACGGCGCTCTCAACCAGGGTGTTCGGATTGGCATCGTGGATTGTCCAGCCGAGCAAGACGTCCCCTCCCCGTGCGGCGGCCGCGTGGCCGGCGCACCTGCGGTCCCTCTGTCTCCGTCGCCTCCGGACTACTCCCTCGACAGCATGGCCGTGAGAAGCAGCCTGGCCGATTCCTTGTCCGGCATGGCCGTGAGAAGCAGCCTGGCCGATTCCTTGTCCGGGATGGGCCAGCTGCCCTGAGCGTCGGGGTCCTGCTGGATCGCTGGACGCAGGATCGGCAGACCGACGCAGGAGGGGCAGCCGTCTTCGCAGTCACATTCGTCGACCAGTTCGAGGCAGCTCCCGAGCAGTTCTTCGATCATGCGATAGCCGGTCTCAGCGAACCCGAGACCGCCGTCGTAGCGATCGTAGAGGAACATCGTGGGGCTGCCGGTGTTGCTGCTGTCTACTATACCGCCTATGTCGCGACGGTCGCACATGGAAAAGAGGGGCAGAACAGATATCGCTATGTTGCGCACACCGACGAGTCCCTCCACCGGGTTCCGTCCCATCGCCCGGAGTTCATTCATCACCGCCTTGTCGGGGATGAGCCACATCGCCGC
>JALGZG010000354.1 GCA_025782345.1 bacterium
TTACGAACTCGAGTTCCTTGCCGCCCTCGCGGACCTTGTGAATGAAGAGCGCGCCGGGGTCGGGCGTCGCCTCCCGCATGCCTTTCACGGCGGTGTCTGACGGAACGCCAAGATACTCGCAGACGGCGAGCGCCAGTACGACGTTCTCGAGGTGCTCCACGTACCTGAACCCCTGCGAGAGGCTCTGGTCGGCCGCCTCGGGCAGCACCTCATGCACGTCGGTGCCCTGTGCCACCGCCTGCTCCGCGAAGGTCTGGAACCGCGCGTGCTCGGACGTGAAGAGCGCGCCTCCGGTCGGGACTGTCCCGGCGAGGGCGACCGCCACGTCGTCCACGGTGGGCCCCATGACGTCCAGATGGTCCGGGCGGGCGTTCGTGATGACACCGACTGTGGCCTTGACGATCATGTGCTCGCAAAGCCTCTGAAGGTCAGGCCGGATGGCCATACACTCGAGGACCAGAGCCCTGGCCTCTTCGCGCCTGGAACGTCTCACGATGCCCAGCTGTTCGCGGATGTTAGGTGGACCGGGCCTTGAGACGGGTTCCTCGGCGCCGTCCGGGTGGATGTACCTGGCGGCGGAGCCGGTGGTCTTGGCCACGGTGCGTATGCCCCCCGCCCGAAGACCGGCAGCGATGAGCCTCGCGACGGAAGACTTGCCCCGGGTGCCGTTGACGTGAACACGGATGGGGATTGCACGCAGGTTGGCGAGATGGACGCGGTATTCCACGACGCCGTAGATGAGGAATGCCACGGCCAGCAGGAACACCAGGATCATGCTTCCGGACCTCCCCGAGCGTGGGAACGAGGTGTGACCACAAAAGTTGCGCCGGTTCCCCGTCACCTCGGCGCGGCCTCTGGCCCTCCCAGCCGAGGCGCGCGAAGTGAAACGAAGCCGGCACGAGGATGATACCAGACCGGGCTGCCTATGTCAAGTACGCGAATTCGGGCGTGTCGAATTCGGGCCCGCGCGGTGTCACCTGTCGGCGAACGCCGTTCACGAGCCCGAATGCGAGTGCGCGACGCGCTGCGTAGCTCCGACCTCACCCAGGTGCGCTTCCACGAGCGCCACCGGGCAACCCCCTCAGCGCACCTACTCCGACAGCTCGATGACGTTGACCTCTCCGAAGTTGGACAGCGGCTGCTCGAACTTCTCAGCATCACCCACGAAGAGCATGACCAGCCCATCGGGATGCAGGTACTCAGCTGCCGCCGCCTTGACGTCGTCGAGGGTCAGATTCTCAATCGCCTCAATGTCCCGCTCGGGAGTGTCGAGAGGCCGGCCCTGCCACTTCAGCTGGACAAGCCGCTGCACGACCGCGGCCTTCGAGTCGTAGTCGAACACTCGCTTGTTCAGGTACGCGTCCAATGAGAGACGCGGCCCTCGCTGTCGCGTCGGACCTCGTCTGAGAAGAAGCAACAAACATCCCGTAGGTCCATGCATCGTGCGAGTAGCGGGAGTACGCCGCGTACGCGAGGCCCTCGTCGGTCCTCACCTTCTGCGTAATGCGCGACGTGAAGCTCCCTCCACCAAGGATGAAGTTCATTATCTGGACCGCCGGGCGGCTCTCATCGCGGCTGTTGAGGCCGAGATGTCCTATCATGATGACGCCCTGGTCGATGTCCTTGTGCACGTAGTTGACCGACGGTTCGAACGTGAGGGGAAGCGCGGGCTCGGGCTCGATGACGACCTCCGCCTGTTCCCAGCTCGCGAGGGCTTCGTCGAGCAGCCCCATGATCTCGTCCTTCGTCACGTCGCCCGAGATCCCGACGATGGCGTTGTTCGGGTGGAAGAACGCCTGGTGGTACGCGACGAGGTCGTCCCGCGTTATCGCGTTCACCGTCTCCTCGGTCGCCCGCCACGCCTTCGGATGGTCGCCGTAGAGGATTCTCGCCAGCTCTCGCCCGGCGATCCCGCGCGGCTCGTCGTTCTCGCGTCGGATGTTCTCAAGCATCGTCTCGCGCCTGAGCTCGATCTTCTCCTCGGGGAAGGCTGGGTTGACGAGCAGCTCGCCCATGATCTCCAGGCAGAGCGTGAGGTCCTTCTTCAGGCAGTTGACGCTGACGGTCGTGCTGCGACTGTCTCCCGAGGGACCGCGGCTGCGACCCATCATCCCGCCGCCGCCCGCCGGGCGGCCGACCTCCACGTAGGCGTCGACGAACTCCAGTTCCTCGTTGATCCTGTCGCCCGGCCAGTCCTCGCTGCCACCGTTCCTCATCGTCCAGGCGGCGAGTCCTCCGAGCCCGACCTTGTCCACGGCCGGCCTGCCCGTGCTGAAGATCATCGTCATGTTGACGACCGGCACCTCGTGGTCCTCGATCAGGAAGCCGGTCATGCCGTTCGCGAACGTCAACTCCTCGTACTCGGGTGTTGTCAGCTTGAGTTTCGGGTACTTGAGCTTGCTCGGGTGCTTGACCTTCTCGGCCTGCGCCGCCCCCACAAGCAGGACAGCGACGAGAAGAACCAGGCCGATGGTGAGAAATCTCTTCATGATTGGCTCCTTGTCTCTCTCATCACAGGCGCGGTAGGCCGCGCCGACAGTTCCGGCTCTAGCTCTTCTCCTGCTCCGCCTTCATCCTCGCCCAGAGCTCCTTGGCGAGGGCTGCTTTCCCCGCGTCGTCCAGCGTCATGAAGTTCCCCATCATCTCCCGCTGCTCCTCTTCGGGCAGCGTCTGGGCCCACATCATGATCTCGCCGAAGTTGATCTCCTCCTGGCCTTCGTCGCCACCCGCGGACTCGGTCTCGATCAGCCAGGCGACGGTGCGATTCTCCTCCGTGAGATACTTCTCCGCGACCCTCATTATGTCCTCGGGCCTCACCATCTTCATGCGCTCCATATCTGTAAGCAGCGTCCGCCAGTCCCCTCTCATGGCCTCATAGATGCCGACGCGGAAGGCCAGCCCGATGTTGGAACCGAGAGCTCTGACGAGCGATGCCTCATCCTGGTTCCACACGCGCTCGAGCTCGCGCATGCTGACGGGCTCGGTCTTCGCGCGTTCGAGCTCATCGAGAATCGCTGCCTCGACCTCCTCCAACGTGTGTGGGTGCTTGGGGTCCGCGCTTACGATGAAGAGGGGGTCGAGCCGGTCGCCCGGCCCCGACCGGGCAGACGGCGCCTCTCTGGTCAGCCCCTGCTCCTCGTAGATGCCCTTGTAGAACCGACTCGTCCGCCCACCGGAGAGAATCGACTGCAGCGCGCTCAGCGGGTAGCTGTCGGGATGAGGTGAGGCAGGTATGTGGTAGCCGATCATCATCGTGGGCTTTGCGTCCTGCTTCACGACGACCCTGCGCTCGCCCTGCTGCTTCGGCTCACGCGTGGTCAGCGCGGGAAGGTCCTCCCCGCGCGGTATCGCCCCGAAGTACTTCTTCGCGAACCGCTTGACCTGATCGGGGTCGAGGTCGCCGGCGAAGACGCCCACCGCGTTGTTCGGCGCGTAGTTGCGGTCGAAGTACTCCTGAAGGTCCGTGCGGGTGATCATCGTCACGTCAGAGGCCCAGCCCAAGACCGGCACTCCGTACATGCTGGCCGTGTAGGCGGTCGACAGGAAGGAGTA
>JALGZG010000208.1 GCA_025782345.1 bacterium
TCCTCGGCCATGCGCTCGACATCCTCGAGGCGCCTGATGCTCTGGCGTATGGTCCGGAGGTTGGTGAGTGTGCCGCCGAGCCATCGCTCGGTGACGAACATCATCCCACAGCGGACGGCTTCCTCCCGGACGATGCTCCTGCCCTGCTTCTTGGTGCAGACGAACAGGACCTTCTCGCCGCGCCTCACGGTCTCCGTGATGGCGTCACGAGCCTTGTCCAGGCAGATCAGTGTCTTTGCGAGATCAATGATGTGAATCCCGTTGCGCTTCATGAAGATGAAGGGCTTCATCTTGGGATTCCAGCGGTGGGTCTGGTGTCCGAAGTGGACACCGGCCTCCAACAGCGTCTGCAGATCGACCTTTGGCATCTCTGGCTTCTACCTCCGTGAACAGGTTGCTCCTCCGCGACCCTCATCCCGGCGCGGGCCACGAGCGACGTCATAACGCGCCCGCGGACCCCCGTGCCAGTCAGGCCGCGTGTGAGATTCCCACGTCCGCCAGGGACGTGGGTACCGCCGCTGCTACCTCTTCGAGAACTGGAACTTCTTCCGCGCGCCCTTCTGACCCGGCTTCTTCCGCTCCTTCATCCGCGGATCCCTGGTCAGAAGTCCGGCCTGCTTCAGAGGCTTCCTGTAGCTCGGCCTGCCCGCTGCTGCCCCCGCCGTTCACGTTCGCGTGCACGTCGTACCGATCGCCCGTCGACGTCACATCAAAGGGCTTGAGAACGCCCTCGACCACGGTCTCACGCGGGAAATAGGTACCGATCGCCTTGCCGTTGACCGTCCTGTTCCCACTGCCGGGCACGAGCCTTACCCTGGCAATCGACTCCTTCCTTCTGCCGACCGCCTGAAACGTGTTGCTCATCTACTCGACTCCTTTCAGACCCGCCGCCGAGCCGCCCACGCCGCCGGTGAACTCCAGAGGCTCGGGGCACTGGGCCTGGTGCGGATGGTCCGGACCGGCGTAGACCCTGAGCTTCCTCAGCATCTTGCGCCCAAGCTTGTTCTTCGGAAGCATGCCCTTCACCGCGCGTCTCAGGACCTCGCTCGGCCTCTTCTCCATCATCGTCCTGACGGTAACGTACTTCCCCGCCCCCGGGTGCCCGCTGTGGCTGAAGTACGTCCTCTGGTCGAGCTTCTTGCCCGTGAGCTGTATCTTCTCAGCGTTCACGATGATGACGTAGTCGCCCGTATCGAGGTGAGGCGAGAAGTTCGTCTTGCCCTTTCCCCTCAGGACCGCCGCCACTCTGGTCGCAAGCCGCCCGAGCACCTGCCCGTCGGCATCGACGATGTAGTGCCGCCGTCCGAGTTCGATCTCAGGAAGTTTTGTAACGTGTGTCGACATCGGAATCTCCTCCAGATTCTCCGCTCCCGGACTTAAGGGACACGAGCCGCATCGGGCGCAAGTGCGCCCCCGCGCCGGGTCCAACCGCGCTTTCCACCGATACGAACTTGTAAGTTTAGTGGTGCAGGGGACGCGTGTCAAGCTCCAAGACCCCATCAACCACTAAAGAGCGTTTCCTCGTACGGGGCCCTGAAGACACCGGCGTCTGTGACGATCGCCGTCACCAGGCGGGATGGTGTGATGTCGAAGGCGGGATTATAGACGGACACCCCCGGTGGGGCGACCCGCACCCCCTGAATGTCAGTCACCTCGGAGCCGTCGCGCTCCTCGATGGGTATCTCGGCGCCGCTTCCGAGCGAGCCGTCCAGCGTAGAGAACGGGGCCGCAACGTAGAACGGGACGCCGTGCTCCCACGCGGCCAGCGCAAGCGGGAACGTGCCTATCTTGTTGGCCACGTCGCCGTTCCGGGCGATGCGGTCGGCGCCGACCACGACCTTCGTCACCCAGCCCCGCGCCATTGCGGACGCGGCCGCGCTGTCACAGAGAAGCGTGACGTCTATTCCCCTCTGTTGGAACTCCCAGGCGGTCAGCCTGGCGCCCTGCAGGAGCGGTCTGGTCTCGTCGGCAAAGGCCCTGATGTTCTTCCCTTGCGCGACCGCCGCGAATATGACCGCGAGGGCGGTCCCGTACTCGGCAGTCGCAAGCCCCCCCGCGTTGCAGTGGGTCAGTACGCCATCGCCGTCGTCGATGAGTGGCGCGCCGTGCTCGCCGATCCGCCGGGACAGCTTGCGGTCCTCCTCGTAGATGGCGAGCGCCTCCGTGGTCAATCGACGCACGGCCTCGCCCGGGTCGCCCGCCGCGGGGTCGCGCAGGACCTCGAGCATCCGAGCAACCGCCCAGCCGAGGTTGACGGCCGTGGGGCGCGTCGAGTTGAGGAACTCGGCCGCGGACGCGACCTCGGTCCTGAACCGGGAAAGACCCAGAGCCTGATGCTCGAGAGCCGCGAGAGCGATCCCCATCGCCGCGGCGACCCCGATGGCGGGAGCGCCACGCACCTCAAGCCGCCGGATGCTCTCGGCGATGTCGCGGTAGTCGCGCGTCTCCTTGTATACGAGCTTCCGCGGGAGCTGCGTCTGGTCGATGAATCTGACCGCGTCTCCGAGCCATTCTATCGTTTTCGTGCTCGTGCCTGTTCCCATGTCATCCCCCTGGGTACGTCTCACCGCGCCGTCCTCCGCCCGCCAGGTCAGGCTCGCCAGGTCAGGCTCGCCAGGTCAGCACGCCTCGCCAGGTCAGGCTCGCCAGGTCAGCACGCCTCGCCAGGTCAGCACGCCTCGCCACGCAATTCCTTCAGGAGCAGGCTCAGACGGACGACGGGTAGCCCCACCACGTTGTAGAAACACCCGTCGACTTTCGAAACGAGAGCCGCGCCGCACTCCTGAATGCCGTACGATCCCGCCTTGTCCAGCGGCTCGCCGCCCGCGACGTAGCCCTCTATCTCACTGCCCGTGAGTTCGCGAACCAGGACCCTTGTCCTCTCGAAGCCTCTCACGGTCTCGCCGTCCGAGCAACGAACGACCGCGAGACCGGTCAGAACCTCGTGCCACCTCCCGCTGATGGCGTGGAGCATCCGCACCGCGTCGGGCGCGTTGGACGGTTTTCCCAGCAGCACACCGTCGACGATCACGATGGTGTCGGCGCCCAGAACCGTCCCCTGGGAGTGGCGGCGAGCGACGTCTGCGGCCTTCAACTCCGCCAGCCTGACGACGAGGTTCTCGGGAGTCTCACCGGCGTCGATGTTCTCTTCCGTTCCCGGGATGTCGATCACGAACTCCAGGTCGAGACCCTCGAGTATGCGCCTCCTGCGAGGAGAACTGGAAGCCAGGACCAGAGGCAGTTCGGTGAGGAGATCCGCTATCAGACTGCAGTTCACGGGACCTCCCCCGGGCCGCCGGCGGCCGCTCCTTCGTCCGTGTCGAGGATGATGGTCACGGGGCCCTCGTTCTCTATCGACACCGTCATGCGCTCGCCGAACCGGCCGGTCGCGACCGTGAGACCCTCCTCTCGAAGGAGCTCCCCGACGCGTTCGTAGAGCCTTCGCCCCTTCTCCGGCCGCGCCGCACCGATGAAGCTGGGCCTACGGCCCTTCCTGCACGAGGCCAGCAGGGTGAACTGCGAGATCAACAGGATTGCGCCGCCCACATCGGCGACCGAGAGATTCATCTTCCCGTCGTCGTCCTCGAAGACCCGGAGGGCAGCCATCTTGCTCGCCATCCAACGGGCCTCGGCGTCCGTGTCGCCCTCGGCGACGCCCAGGAGAACGACCAGCCCGCGCTCGATCTCGCCGACCGTCCGCCCATCGACCGCGACGCCTCCGCGCGACACTCTCTGCAGCACTACTCTCACTCGATCTCCTTCGGCTGTCGGGCGATGCGGGCCCCTTCCGCGCGCGAGACCACTCGACGCGCGGTCGGGGGCCCGCACCGCCCGACGCCATGGCCCGTGCGAGGGCCGGCCGACGCCTCGCGTGGTCCGTTCGGGGGCGCCCCGCCCGACGCCGTGGCCCTCCGGGGGGGCGCTGCCGGAACGTCGAGTGGTCTCGCGTGACGGCGGCGGCCCCCCGGAGGAGCCCCTGCTAGTGGCTCCGCACCGACCGTCGGCGCGCGACGCCCTTGACGCCCTTGAGCCCCCCGAGCGTCCGGATGAGCTTCTTCAGCCGGTGGAGGTTCCCCACGGCCACGCTGAAGCGGGCGACCACCAGGCCGTCCTCGGTGGCCATGGACGCCCCGGTGACCTCGACCCCCTGATCCGCTATCGCCCTCGACACGTCCGCCAGGAAGCTGCTCGTGAGATTGCCGCGAACGACGAAGCTGGCGGGGAACGTCTGCCCCTCCCCGACGTCCCACTCGACGGCCATCTTGTGCTCGTCGTCGATCGTCGGTCCGAACGTGTTCGGGCAACCGACCCTGTGTACCGATATGCCACGGCCGCGCGTGATGATGCCCACTATCTGGTCGCCCGGCACCGGCTGGCAGCACTTGGCGAAACTGAGCATGATGTCCCCGATACCCTTGATCCTCACGCCGGTCTCCGGACGCCTCACCCTCCTGGCAAAGCGCTCGACTATGGCGGGTCGCCTGGGAGAAACGGGGCTCAACTTCCGCTCGAGCTCACCAGGACCAACGTCGCCGCGCCCGACGGCCGCGGCAAGGTCCTGAGTACCGTCGAGCCCGAAGCGCTGTGCCACGTCGTCGAGCGACACGTCGCTCGCGCTGCGTCCGAGCTTCTTGAGTTCCTTGTCGATGATCCTGCGCCCGAGGATGATGCTCTCGCCGTCTGCCTGCTCTCTCAGGTAGTGACGGATCTTGCTGCGCGCCCGCGACGTCACCACGAGACCGAGCCAGTCCCTGCTGGGACGCGCGGCCTCGGACGTGACAACCTCCACGGTCGATCCACTCTCGAGAGAATGCTTCAGGGAAACCAGCCTGCCATCGACGCGCGCGCCCGCGCAGTGGTTACCGACGTCCGTGTGAATGGAGTAGGCGAAGTCGATCGGCGTTGAGCCCTTTGGCAGGTGCTTGAGGTCTCCGTTTGGCGTGAAGACGAAGATCTCGTCCCGGTAGAGGTCGACCTTGAGCAGCTCGAGGAACTCGTCGGCCTCCGTCAGATCGAGGTTCCCCTCGAGAAGCTGCCTGACCCACGCCAGGCTCTCCCTCAGCTCGTCGTCGGCCGGACTGCCCTCCTTGTACGCCCAGTGGGCCGCGATCCCTATTTCCGCCTGTTCGTGCATTTCCTCGGTGCGGATCTGAATCTCCACCATCTGACCGCGGGGCCCTATGACCGTGGTGTGAAGCGCCCGGTACCCGTTGAGCTTCGGCGTCGCAACGAAATCCTTGATCCGGTCGTGAATCGGCGTGTAGAGCGTGTGGACGGTTCCCAGCGAGCGGTAGCACTCACCGATGGTGGACGTGATGATTCGAATCGCCACAAGGTCGTAGATCTCGTCGACCGTCTTGTCCTGGGACAGCATCTTCTTGTGAACGCTATAGAGGTGCTTCGCTCGGCCGAAGATCCTGGCCTGGACCCCCTCGCGCTCCAGAGCCTCCCGGATCGGCCGCGATATCTGCTCGATGTAGGCATCCCGCTCCAGGCGACCGGCGGAGAGAGAGCGCTCGAGTTTCTCATGGGCATCGGGCTCGAGCCATCTGAACGACAGATCCTCGAGCTCACGCTGGATCCTCGCCATGCCGAACCTCCCGGCCAGCGGGGCGTAGATCTCACGTGTTTCGCGCGAGATGCGCTCGATCTGCGCGGGCGTCAGGTGGGAGATGGTCCTCATGTTATGGAGACGATCGGCCAGTTTGATGAGGATCACGCGGACGTCCTTGACCACGGACAGGAGCATCTTGCGGAAGTTCTCGGCCTGCTCACGCTCCCTGCTCTCGAACTTGAGACCGGTGATCTTCGTGACGCCGTCGACGAGTTCGGCCACTTCCTCGCCGAACTCCTCCCCGAGGCTGGCGAGGTCGACGTCACTCTCCTCCACTACGTCGTGGAGAAGACCGGCCGCGACCGTGGCCGAATCGAGCTGGAGCTGAGCGAGGATCTCTGCCGCCATCTCGGCGTGCGTGACATAGGGGTCGCCGGACTTGCGCGTCTGCCCCTCGTGCGCGCGGGCGGCGACGCCGTGCGCCCTCTTCACGAGGTCGGCGTCCAACTTGGGGTCCAGTTCGAGAACCCGTCTTGCGAATTCAGAATCTGTCATGGACTGGTGTGGATCTCAACGACCGCGCGAGGGGACGAATGGGGACGCGTGCCTGTTGCTACTAGTAGCCCTCGGGCTGAACGTCCTTGAGCCTCAGCTGCAGGTCGGTGACCCCTCTCCAGGTGTTCTCCTCGAGCACGTAGGCAAGGGTCACCATCCCGCCACCGCCCCTGAGCTCGTCGAGATGGCCCGCCATCCCAAAACCGATGGCATCCATCACGCGGTCGCCCTGCGCTACAGTGAGCTTGAGGTGACCGTTACCGACCGATTTCGCCGCTATCAGTTTGACGTTGCGAGTCCCGAAGATGGGCTCCGGGTTGCCCGCACCGAACGGCCGCATCCTCTTCATGTGCCCGACGAGGTTGAAGTCGCACTCGACGAGCGTGACCAGTGAGTCGATGTCGATGACGGGAATCAGATCCTCCGCCGTCAGAGTGCGTGACACGATGTTCTCCACGCACTCCCGAAACCCCGGCAGTCGTTCCTCCGGCAGTGCGACGCCCGCCGCGTGCCGGTGGCCGCCGAAGCTGGTGAGATGGTCCTTGCACTCGACCAGCGCCGAGTGAAGGTCGAAGCCGGGGATGCTGCGTCCCGATCCCCTTCCCACCCCGTCGGTCACGGAAAGCAGAATGGTCGGGCGATTGTACTGCTTGGCGATGCGCGAGGCGACGATCCCGATGACGCCGGGGTGCCACCCGGTCGACCACAACACGATCGAACGCTTGGTCAACAGGTCGACCGACTCCTCGATGATCCTGTTGGCGTCCTCGAGCACGCCGGTCTCGAGGGTTCTACGCTTCTTGTTCTCGAGGTCCAGCTTCCTGGCGATCTCGGCGGCCTTGCTCTCGTCCTCGGTCGTGAGCAGCTCGACACCGATGCTGGCGTCGCCGAGCCGACCGGCGGCGTTCAGCCTGGGTCCCAGCGCGAACCCGATGTGCGGGGCCTGCGCACGCGCTGGCTCCACGCCGGCCACTTCCATCAGCGCCCTTAGCCCCGGGTTGGTCGTTACCCGGAGCCGCTCGAGTCCCAGCGTGGTGAGCACGCGGTTCTCGGAATCGAGTGGAACGATGTCGGCGATGGTCCCGACGGCGACGAGGTCGATGTTCTCCTCGATCGCGTGAGCGACGCCGCGGTAGTCACGCGCGAGCGCCTCCATTACTTTGTATGCAACACCGACGCCGGCCAGGTGCGGGTAGGGGTACTTGGAATCTTTCCGCTTGGGGTCGACCACGGCGATGGCATCCGGCAGCTCGTCCTGCGGCTCGTGGTGGTCGGTGACTATGACGTCGATGCCGAAGCTCTGCGCCAGAGCGATCTGTTCGTGCCCCGTCACGCCGCTGTCGACCGTCACGATCAACTTGACGCCGCTGTCCCGCGCAATGCGCACGCCGTTCGCGGAGAGCCCGTAGCCGTCCGTGAGCCTGTTGGGAATGTAGAAACCGACCTCGAGTCCGGCGGCCTCGAGACACCGCTTGACGACAACCACCGAGGTTATGCCATCGACGTCGTAGTCGCCGCAGACGAAGACTTTCTGCTTCTTGTCGACGGCCAGCCTCAGGCGCTCGAGAGCGGGCTCGATGTCGGGTAGCAGGAACGGATCGTGAAGAACCTCACGGTCGGGGTTGAGGAACGCGTTCGCGTCACGGGCGGTCGTCATGCCGTGCCGGATGAGCACGGCCGCGAACGCTCGCGGAACGTCCATCTCGGCCGCGAGCTCGATGGCTCGGGCCTGCTGGTCCTCGTCCGGAAGTCTCCATCGGCGCTTCAAGCATCTCTCCTGTTTCGCGTGGGGACTGCCGTTGTCATCGTTCAGTCTTCCGGTGGCCGTCCCAGCCGGGGCCAGGCGCCCGCGGCCAAAGAGAGGGGCCCGGATGGAAACAGCATAGACGGAGCAGACGGTAAGCCGAGTTCTGTCGGAAGTGTTACCTTCCGTGGCGATCATTCATCTGGGACGCCGATTGCCCGACGCCTCATGCGACCGAC
>JALGZG010000118.1 GCA_025782345.1 bacterium
GTCCGGCGGAAACCGCTTGACTCTGCCATTCACGGGTGATAGCCTGACAGTTCGAATAACCACCGGATTTGCCACCTGACACACCTCTGGGCAGATGGAGGGAAAGAATGAGGCTGAGAAGGAAACTTCGCAACCCGTGGGCGGTTGCGCCGATTGTTGCCGTGCTCCTGGCAGTCGTCTGGGCGTCCTGCGCGGGCCAGGTCCCGTGTCCGGACAGGGTGTTTTTCAGGGTTGGTGACAAGTTCGCGGTGATGGGCTGGACCATGGGGCAGGCCGAGTACGACATCGACGATTTCGGCGGCTATCGACTCTGGATGCGGGAAGTATGGCAGAATCCGGTCGTTGACACGCTCCAGCCTTGGGAGAGCTTCTCCCTGGTTCGGGAGTACGTGCTTAATGAGGACGATCCTAACGCTGCCGGCTACTGGCACTTCCCTGCGTTCCATAACGAGGAGCCCGTCTGCGTCGAGTGGATCGGAACGGAGTGCGACTCTTTCGTGACAGGTGTCCGACGCGACAGCGCCGTCATGTTCCAGAACGCGTTCCCTTACGAGTTTGTAGTGACGACATTCAGCGCCAGCGACCCGCAGGCGAACAACAGTGCATGCTTTCGTCCCTCCAAAACAACAGGCATTATCTACCCGCGGGTTGGGACGCGCAGCGACCTCGCGGCCGTCCGGTGCATCCCGAATCCCTACCGCGCTGAGGCGGACTGGGAACATGGCGGCCAGAGACGCGTGGTGTTCATCGGGCTTCCTGAGACGGCGAAGATCAGCATATACACGGTCGCCGCTGACCTCGTGCGGACACTCGAACACAATGACGCCGAGAGTGATATCGAGCCCTGGGATTTGAAGAACGACGCTGGCGACGAGGTCGCACCGGGCGTGTATATCTTCCAGGTCGAGTCTGAAGGACTGGGGAGCAAAGACGGCAAGGTGATGATCATCAAGTGAGGTAGGGGATCTGAGTTGCAACGGGGCTCTCGCTCCACCTTGCTGAACACAACGGCCGCTCGATCACGAAACTCCCATCAGTGAGAATGCGAAGGGGGCTCCGGGGTCGAGCGGTCTTTCGATGCCCGGAACCGACGGCAAGAGGCGCGGGGACAACCGCAGCGGAGTCTGGAGGAAGCAGATTGGGAGCGACAATAGTCGAGAAGATCGTCGGGACACACGCAGGGCGCGATGTCGGGCCTGGCGACACCGTTGACGTCGTTATCGATGCTCGTGTCGCCAGGGACTTCGGCGGCGCCAATGTGGTGAAGAACATCGAGCAGCACGGGCTGGTCGTCGAGGACGTCCGGAAGACGTACTTCACGTTCGACTGCAACCCCGGGGGCTCGGATCAGAAGTACGCGGCGAACCAGCAGGTTTGCCGTGGCTTCGCGCGTGCGCGGGGCATATCGATCTACGATGTCAATGCCGGCATCGGGACACACCTCGCCATCGACGAAGGGCTGGTTGGACCGGGCGGTACGATCGTTTCGACAGACTCGCACGCGAATATCCTCGGGGCGATCGGCGCATTCGGGCAGGGGATGGGAGACCAGGACATCGCCAGCGCATGGGCGCACGGGCGTGTCTGGTTCAACGTGCCGAAATCCATGCGCATCGAGCTTACCGGGAAGCCGGGCCCTCTGGCTACGCCGAAGGACATCGTGCTTGCGTGCCTCAGGAACTTCCACGCCAGCGGACTTCTGGGCTATGCCGCGGAGTACTACGGAGACATCGTCGACTCGCTGTCGCTCGACGCTCGCATCACGATCGCGTCCATGGCGACCGAGATGGGAGGGATCATCACCTTCTTCGCTCCGAGTGAAGAGATCATCGAGTACTGCCGGGCCGCCGGGGCGGCCTCGTTCACGCCGGCTTACGCTACCGCGGACGCCCACTATGACGCCGAAGTCCACCTGGACATCGACGGGCTCGTGCCACTCATCGCGCGACCCGGACACCCGGACGACGTGGTCGAGGTCAGCGAGGTTGCGGGAAGGAAGATCGATTCGGCCTTCATAGGCTCCTGCACGAACGGGCGCTACTCGGACATGGCAGCGGCCGCGGAGGTTCTCAAGGGCCGCAAGGTCGCGCCGGGCGTCGTCCTCAAGATAGTGCCTGCGACAGACACGGTCTGGCAGAGATGTCTGGCAGAGGGGATCATCGAGACCTTCAAGTCCGCCGGCGTCCTCGTGGGCAACGCGGGCTGTGCGGGCTGCGCGGCCGGACAGATCGGTCAGAACGGGCCGGGCGAAGTGACGATCAGCACGGGCAACCGCAACTACCCGGGCAAGCAAGGGAAGGGCGAGGTCTACCTCGCGTCGCCGGCGACCGCGGCCGCATCGGCCGTGGCGGGCCAGATAGCGACGGCGGACAGCATTCCCGACAAGCCGTCGGTCTTTATGCCTGATCCGGAACTGGCGAGCGCGCGTCCCACCGACGCGGCCACCCCCGGGGGCTCCGCGGGGGCCTCGCGTGGGCGCCCGACGGTCGTCAAAGGCAGGGTATGGATCGTTGACAAGGACAACATCGACACGGACATGATCTTCCACAACCGGCATCTCGCGATCACGGACATCGCCGAGATGGGGCAGCACACGTTCGGGAACCTCCCGGGGTGGGAGAGCTTCCCGAACGACGCCGCGCCGGGAGACATCGTGGTGGTTGGCTCGAATTTCGGGTGCGGGAGCTCGCGCCAGCAGGCCGTGGACTGCTTCACGAGCCTCGGCGTCTCGCTTCTCATCGCTACATCGTTCGGCGCCATCTACGAGCGGAACGCAATCAACGCCGGGATGCCGATAATGGCGTCCGACCTGTCGGACGCCGGCGTCAAGAGCGGTGACGAGATCGAGGTCGACCTGGCCACCGGCAGGATCACGCACCTGGCCACGGGCAAGGTGCTCGAGGGCAGGCCGTTCTCGGACGTTCAGATGGAGATATATCAGAGAGGCGGCCTGCTGGCGGCGGCGTAGGGGCCATCGATGGGATTCTAAGTCTCAGGCATGTGGCCACGGAGTTCCACATCTGGCTGACGGGGAACTGCAGGGAAGCCTGCAGGGAAGGAGGGGCGCTGTGAGCACAACCGGTCAGGCGGGCCGAAAGGGAGACAGGGTCCGCTCGGACTGCTGGATCTCTGTCGAGCTCAAGGAAAGCGGCGGCACCAGCGTCGCCGTCAAGAGCCGGGTCCAGTCGATGTACGGCGCGTCGATCAAGAAGTCCGTCGAGCAGGGGCTCGAGGCGCTCGGTGTCGAGCACGCCGTCGTAGAGGTGGTGGACGCGGGCGCGGTTCCGTTCGTCATCTGGGCGAGGTTGGAGGCCGCGGTCAAGGCCGCGAACCCAGGGCTAACGGCGGAGCTTCTGCCTGAGGCGAAGGAGTCCACGCTGTATGAGACCAGGCGCGACCGGTTCCGCCGGTCGAGGCTGTATCTCCCGGGCGATCAGGTGAAGCTCATGCTGAACGCAGGGCTCCACCGGCCCGACGGGGTCATCATCGATCTCGAGGACAGCGTTGCGCCGAGCCAGAAGGAGGCGGCACGCTACGTCGTGCGGAACGTCCTCCGCTCGGTCGACTTCTTCGGCGCCGAGCGCATGGTGCGCATCAACCAGGGTCAGATGGGGTTGGACGACCTTCCGTTCCTCGTTCCTCACAACGTCCACATCATCCTGATTCCCAAGGCCGAGAGCGCGGACGACGTCAAGGCCGTGGACGCGCGCGTGCAGGAGATCCGGAAGGAGAAGGGTGTGGAGAACGAGGTCTTCCTCATGCCCATCGTCGAGAGTGCACTCGGCTGCTTCAAGGCCTACGAGATAGCGTCGGCCTCTCCCAACGTGGTTGCTCTGACCATCGGACTCGAGGACTACACGGCGGACATCGGCACGCAGCGCACCAACGAGGGCCGCGAGAGCTTCTGGGCGCGGTCGCAGGTCGTGAACGCTGCCCGTGCGGCCGACGTCCAGCCGATAGACACGGTCTTTTCAGACGTGACCGACATGGAAGGCCTGATGGCGAGCGTGATCGAGGCCAAGGGCTTAGGCTTCGACGGCAAGGGCTGCATCCACCCGAGACAGATAGAGGTGATCCACCGGGGATTCGCTCCGAGCGATGGCGAGGTCAAGAAGGCCACGTGCATTGTGGTCGCCTTCGAAAAGGCTGAGGCGGAGGGACTGGGAGTGGTGTCGCTCGGCAGCAAGATGATAGACCCACCGGTGGTCAAGCGAGCCTCGAGGACCGTCGAGCTGGCCGTCGCTTCAGGTGTCCTGTCGGAGAACTGGCGCGAGGGAGGAGGGGAAGATGCCTGAGCAGACACTTGTGAAGAACGCCGCGGGGCGCATGGTCCCGACGGAGATCAACGGCAGGGAGGCCATTCCGTACAAGGGCGTGGCCAAACACCGTCCGACGGGAACGAAGGCCGCGCCTGCCATTTCCACCGTCATTGACTACCCGGACAGCGGTGACAAGACCGTCCCGGACATCAAGGCGGCGCTTGTGGCGGCAGGTCTCAAGGACGGCATGACCGTCTCGACGCACCACCACCTGCGGAACGGCGACTTCGTCGCGAACGCGGTCTTCGACGCGGCGGCTGAGCTGGGCGTCAAGGACCTCAGGTGGTTCCCGTCGGCTTCGTTCCCGTGCCACGCGCCCATCATCGAGCACATGAAAAACGGCGTCGTGCACCACATCGAGGGCAGCATGAACGGCCCGCTGGGTCGCTACTGCACCGAGGGCAACATGCGCGGGATGGGTGTCCTGCGTTCACACGGAGGACGCTACCGGGCGGTCCAGGACGGCGACATCCACATCGACGTCGCCGTGATCGCGGGTCCGACGGCCGACCCGTTCGGCAACGCGAACGGTCTGACGGGCCCGGCGGCCTGCGGGCTCATCGGGTTCGCGCTGGCCGACTCCGAGTATGCCGACAGGGTCATCGTGGTCACCGACAACCTCATCGATTTCCCGTGCGTGCCGTGGCAGATACAGGGCAACAACGTCGACATCGTCACGACGATGCCGGCCATCGGTGACGCGAGCAAGATCGTCTCGGGCACGACGCAGATAACGAAGAGCCCGGACCGGCTGCGCATCGCTGAGATGACGGCGCGCTTCGTCAAAGAGACAGGGATCATGCACGACGGGTTCTCGTTCCAGGGGGGCGCGGGCGGAACCTCTTTGAGTTTCGCCATCTTCCTCATGGAGATGATGAAAGAGGAAGGCGTCAAGGCACGGTTCGTGCGCGGGGGAAGTACGCAGTACCTGACACAGATGCTCGAGGAAGGCCTGACGGACTACATCCTCGACGGGCAGACGTTCGACCTCGAGGGCGTGCGCTCGATGCGGGAGAACCCTGGCCACGTCAACACAAGCCCGTTCACGAGCTACAATTACCACGGCAAGGGGAACTTCGCCACGATGCTCGACTGCGTTGTGCTGGGCGCGACCGAGGTCGACGTCAACTTCAACGCCAACGTCGTGACACACTCGGACGGGTACCTCCTGCACGGCATCGGCGGTTGGCAGAACTGCCTCTTCTCGAAGTGCACCATTCTGCCGATCCCGGCGTTCCGCGACAGGATCCCGGTGCTGGTCGACGAGGTGACAACGCTCGTGGGTCCGGGCGAACTCATTGATGTCATCGTCACCGAGCGCGGCATCGCCATCAATCCGCTCAGGGACGACCTGCTGGCGGCGGTCGCGGGCTCGGACCTCCCGATCCGAACGATCGAGGAGATCAAGGCCGAGGTTGACGAACTGGTAGGGGGGCAGCCTGAGAAGCCGAATCTGGGCGAGAAGGTCGTGGCGGCCATTGAGTGGGTGGACGGCACGGTCATAGACAGCGTGAGGCAGGTGTTGCCGCGCGAGTAGGACGCTTGTCGCAGTGGCCACCGGCCCCTGCCTTACGGGAGACAGAAGAGGAGCGGGGCCTTCGGAAACGAAGGCCCCGCCTTTTCATGTACGTCAGTCGAGCGCCGAAGCGCCCCGGGAGCTACTTCAGCTTCGGCGGCTTCAGTGCGAACGTGATACCGGCCGCGATGAGGCACAGTACACCCGTGACGATGAATGCCACAGAGTAGCCGCCCGTCGCCTCGAGCACCCTGGCGGCGAACTGCGGACCCAAGAGGCCGCCGACGCCGTAGGCCATGAAGACGAAGCCGTAGTTGGCGCCTATGTTCTTCGTGCCGAAGAAGTCGGCCGTGATGGCGGGGAAGAGCGCCAGGTATCCACCGAAGCAGGCGCCGACGATCGCAACGCCGATCCAGTAGTAGGGCGGGAACGCGCCGATTACGTTGTAGAGCAGCATCGCGACGCCGCACAGCGTGAACATGATGAAGAGCGTCTTCATCCTGCCCAGTGCGTCGGAGATACGCCCCCAGAAGATTCGACCTGCCCCATTGAAGATGGAGAGCAGCATGACCGCCAGCGCCGCGGTGGCCGCGGAGTAACCGGCGATCTCCTGTCCGATGGGAGACGTCTGGCCGATGATCATGAGGCCGGCGAGGCAGCCGAAGAAGTACATGAGCCAGATGGAGTAGAACTGCGGTGTCTTGAGCATCTGGCCCGTCGAGAATGACTCCTTGGTGACAGCCGCGGTCTCAGGTGGTGTCCAGCCCGCGGGCACATAGCCGGCCGGTGGGTTCTTCAGAAGCTGCGATGCCGCGACGACAACCACCAGGAAGATGATGCCCAGCGTCGACAGCGTGCTGAAGATGCCCATGCTGTCGATGAGGCTGCGCGCGACAGGCGCCAGAATGAGCGCCCCGGCGCCGAAGCCGGCCACGCTCAGGCCCGTGATGAGCCCGCGCTTATCCGGGAACCACTTGATGCCCGTAGCGACCGGGCACACGTAGGTGAAGCCGATGCCGATGCCGCCGATGACGCCGTAGCCGAGGGCGAGCGCAGGATAGGACTTCCCGAACGCGGACAGGAGCATGCCCGCACCCAGGAGGATACCGCCCACGCTGGCGACCAGTCTGGGTCCGGCCTTGTCCTGCCACCTGCCGCCAATGACCGTGGCAATGGCGAAGAAGATGAGCACCAGCGAGAACGGCAGTGTCGCCTGGCTCGGGGAGAGACCAAGACCGCCTTCGTCGACAGCCATCTCGAGCGGCTTGCGGAACACGCTCCAGATGTAGATGCCGCCCAAGCAGAGCTGGATTAGGATGGCGCCGACAACGATTAGCCAGCGGTTGAAAGCCTTCTCTTCTGCCATGACATCTCCTTAGTTGAGACGGGGGCGGCCCGAGACAGGGCCACCCCCTCCTCCAACAGACCCTAGTGGGCCTTTCCGATCTCCTCGACCGCTTCCGGGTTCGCGAGCGTCGACGTGTCGCCGACTTCCTCGCCAACAGCCTTCGCGCGAATGACGCGACGCATGATCTTGCCCGAACGGGTCTTGGGAACGTCGTGAACGAACCAGATCTCGTCGGGGCGGGCGATCTTGCCGATCTCCACGCCGACGTGCTCGCGCAGCTCGGCCCTGAGCTCATCGCCCGGCTCGACGCCCTGCATGAGGACGACGAACGCGCACAGCGACTCACCCTTGAGCTCGTGCGGCTTGCCGATGACCGCGGACTCCGCGACCTTCGGATGGCTCACGAGTGCCGACTCGACCTCGGAGTTGCC
>JALGZG010000312.1 GCA_025782345.1 bacterium
TGCATCAGGCTCTACCGGGACATCCACGGGATCTCGTGGGTTCTTCTCGGAGGAGACACGAACATCGTCCCTGCCCGTGACGCCTACGATTTCTTCTACGATCATGGGATTCCATCCGACCTCTACTACGCCGACTTGGATGGAACGTGGAACGACGACGGTGACGAGAGGTGGGGCGAGATAGAGGAAGACGGCATCGATATGTACTCGGACGTCTTTGTGGGGCGCGCTCCGGTGAGCAGCCCGGCGGAGGCCGCGACGTTCGTGGAGAAAGTGCTCGCCTACGAGGGCGCTCCCTTCCAAGTCTGGGACGACTTCCAACTCAAGATGCTCTTCCTGGGTGAGATCATGTGGGACTCGCCCGATCCTTACACGGACGGGGGCGTCGCTCTCGACATCATCGACGATGAATCCGTCCCCCCGCGGTTCGCGCCCATAACGAAGCTCTATCAGCGCGACGGCAACCTGCACGAGTCGACCGCGCTCAACGCTCTCAATGAAGGCTACGGACTCGTGATGCACGAGGGGCACTCGAGCATCACGAAGGCCAGCGTGGGGACCGGTAACCTGACCACCCTGCACCTCGACAACCTGAACAACGGGCAGCGCGGTGGTCTATGGTACTCGGTCGGCTGCTGGTCTGCCGCCGTCGACCACGACACCTTTGGCGAACACTGGTTGACGAACCCGAACGGCGGAGGCGTGGCGTACGTAGGTAACTCTCGATACGGGTGGGGCTGCCCCGGCTACCCGGGACAGTGCGTGTCGGACCTCTACAGCCGGGAGTTCTTCGCGTCGCTGTTCACTAGAGATCTGGTTCACGCTGGCGTGGTTCATGCCGACGCGAAGCATCAGTTCGTCGGAGCCGCGGTCAGCGATGACTACATGCGCTACGCGATGTACGAGTTGAACCTCCTCGGCGATCCCGAGATGCCCGTCTGGACGGACACCCCCGTCGCGCTGACGGTGGTGCATCCCGAGGTCGTTGAGATGTCCGGTGGCGTCGTCACGATGACGGTGGAAGTAGCGGCGGCCGGTTCGCCGGTCGAGGGTGCGACCGTGTGCGTGGCCAGCGCCGACGGATCTGTCTATGAGGTCACAGGAACAAGCGCGGGAGGAGAGGCGGTCGTGACGTTTTGCCCTGGCAACGCGTCCAACGTCACGGTCACCGTTACGGGGAAGAACTGTATTCCCCACGGTTCGTCGGCGGACATCGAGAGCGACGGAACGGGCGTCGCCGACGGGTCCGAGCCCGCACGTTTGACCGCGCTGCACCAGAACTACCCGAATCCGTTCAACCCCGCGACGAGCGTGGCCTTCAGCCTCAGCTCCCGCGAGCACGTGACGCTCGCGGTCTACAGCGTCTCCGGCCGTCGCGTGGCGGTACTCATTGATTCTGAAGTCGATCCCGGCGTTTCGTCCGTCCGGTGGGACGGCCGGGACTCTGGGGGTCTAGACGTGTCATCGGGCACCTACTTCGTCCGGATGACCGTCGGTAGTGAGCTCTTTGAGAGGAAAATGACGCTCTTAAGGTGAGTCGCCGCAGGACTCTTCTCGCCGGGAGAGTCTGTGCCGTCGGCAGCCGAGCAAGAAGCCGCAGAACATTCCGCGTTCCCGCAAGGACCTTCTCTCTTTGGTCTGGACAGCGGGGCGCGCCAAGGCGGCCGAGGTCGACGACGACTCAAAGGCGGGACCGGGGAGCGCGGTGGGATCAGCCCGCGCCCCCGGGACCGCTGCCAGTGAGCGAACAGAGCCCGGGCCGGACGAGCCGCAAGCAGGCGATGGATGCGGGAGTTTCGAAGCCCCGGGTCAGCGAGAAACGCTGGCCGGTCTCCTCGACGAAGTCATCACACTACCCTGCGTGAGCGCGTGACCGCCGCAAGGGGCCGGCCGGCAGTAAGTTGGGAACAGCACGAGATGCGAGCCGAAGCCGCCGGGGCGGTCGTCAGACCGCCTCGGCGATCTTAGTCTCCAGCCGGGCGATGTGGTCGTCGATGATGTCCGGGCCGCATATCTCCCCGTGGCCGGGGACGATGGTCTCGATCTCGAGCTTCTTGAGCCTCTCCAGACCCACGACCCATTTCCGCCAGTCGCGCGCGTCGCCGAACATCGTGACGGGGCCGGCGCGTTCGTTGATAGCATCGCCAGCGAAGAGGATTCTACTCCTTGGATGGTAGGCGACAAGCTCACATTCGGTGTGTCCAGGCAGGTGTAGGATGGTCACCTCTTCGCCGTTGATGGCGATTGAGGTCTCCTCGCCGACGTGTCTGTGGGGCGATATCGGATGCACCGAGCCAATGTGTCTCTGGCACGTCTCGCTGTCTATCTTGAGGAACGCCTCCACCATCTCGCGGTAGTCGTT
>JALGZG010000028.1 GCA_025782345.1 bacterium
TCGTATTGTTCTCTCGGTCAAGGCCCACATGGAGAAGCAGCCGGAGGAGGCGCTCGCCGAGTACATCGCGGCGCACGAGATCCGTCCGGAGCTCCTGGAGCCCGAACCCGAGCCTGAGGCTCCTGCCCAGACCGACGACAAGACCGCCGTGACCGAGCCTGCGAGCGAGGGCGATGCCCAAGCGGAAGAGGCGACTGAGGCACCCGCCGGTGAGGAAGCAACACCGGCAGACGCCGAGGCGGCCGCCGACGAGACGGGCGAAGCCAAGGACGAGGCAGAGCCCGAGGCCACGGACGAAGCCAAGGCCGAGGCAAAGCCCGAGGCCACGGACGAAGCCAAGGACGAGGCAGAGCCCGAGGCCACGGACGAAGCCAAGGCCGAGGCAAAGCCCGAGGCCACGGACGAAGCCAAGGACGAGGCAAGGCCCGAGGCCACGGACGAAGCCGTGGACGAGGCAAAGCCCGAGCCCGCGGACGAAGCCGTGGACGAGGCAAAGCCCGAGGCCACGGACGAAGCCAAGGCCGAGGCAAAGCCCGAGGCCACGGACGAAGCCGTGGACGAGGCAAAGCCCGAGGCCACGGACGAAGTCGTGGACGAGAATGCGCCGGGGGGGACTCTACGGAAGAGCCCCCCCTGTTGCTCGTGCGGACGGAGAGACGCCTTGACCGCGAAGCCCAGAACCGTCGGCCTGATGACCGTCGGCTGCAAGCTGAACCAGTACGAGACCGAGGGAGTAGCGGAACGCCTGGAAGAACGGGGTTTCGTGGTTGTCCCCTTCGACACGCCCGCCGACGTCTACGTAGTCAACACTTGCACTGTCACGGGCCGCAGCGACTACCGCTCCAGACAGATGCTGCGCAGAGCAGCCCGCAGGAGTGGAAGGGCGCTGGTGGTCGCGACGGGCTGCTACGCTCAACGCGATCCCGACGCGCTCGCCGCAATGCCCGAGGTGAGCCTGGTCGTGGGGAACAGTTCCAAGCGCGACCTGGCCGCGCTGGTCGCGGAGCACCTCCGCTCCGACACCGGGAACAGCGGCAAGACCCGCATCGAGGTTCGGCCACTGAAGGACGAGGCCTTCGAGGCGTTCGACATCAGGCGCTTCCGGGGTTACACGCGGGCATTCATCAAGATACAGGACGGGTGTGATCAGCGATGCACCTACTGCGCGGTCCCGGATGCCAGGGGACCGGCACGCAGCAGGCACTTCGACGATGTTCTGGAACAGGCTTCCACACTCGCGGCCAACGGATACAGGGAGATGGTGCTGACAGGCGTGCACATCGGCGCCTTCGAGGGCCCGGACGGACGCAGGCTGCCGGAACTCCTGAGGGCGCTGGCCGAGATCGACGGCCTGGTCCGCCTGCGGCTGGGCTCGGTGGAGCCGAGGCAGCTGACGCCGGAGCTTGCCGCGACGGTCCTCCAGACAGAGAAAGTATGCAACCACCTGCACGTGCCCCTCGAGAGTGGCTCAGATGCCGTTCTCCAGAGGATGCGCAGGGGGTACACGCGCGCCCGATACGTGGAGGCCGTCCGCCGGGTCACGGACGCGGACCCTCTGTGCGGACTGGGCACCGACGTGATGGTGGGGTTCCCGGGCGAGACAGAGGAGGATTTCGCCGATACGGTGTCGATGATCGAATCTCTGCCATACACCTACCTCCACGTGTTCGCCTACTCGCCGAGAAGGGGCACGCCGGCGGCCGAGATGGACGCCCAAGTGCCCGCGGCAGAGTCGAAGCGACGCAGCCTGCATCTCAGGGAACTGGGCTCCGGGCTGTCGCTCCGGTTCAGACGCGGTCTGGTGGGGAAGAGCCTCGATATCCTGGTCGAGGAACGAGGAGACGCGGAGCGCTCACTGACGGGGCTGACCGGCAACTACGTCAGGGTCAGAACCGAGGGTGACGCTTCCCTGCGAAACAAGTTCGTCGGCGTGACGGTGAGGGGCGCCAACGAGACCTCTACCTGGGGCGATATCGATCCCGGGAGCGCGCGCTGAGGCCACCTGGTTCAGGAGCGGAAATGAAGGTGTACATAGAGACATACGGCTGCCAGATGAACGAGTATGACTCGCGCGTCATGGCGTCGATACTCGCGAACGACGGGCACGGGATGGCGCACGACCCGGACACGGCCGACGTCGTGATGGTGAACACCTGCAGCGTGCGCGAGCGCGCGGAGGCCAGGGTGCTGGGGCGACTGAGGCACCTTCGAGGTCTGATGAAGAAGGAAGCGGTGCTCGGCATCGCGGGCTGCGTGGCGCAGCGCCTGGGCGAACGGTTGCTGCGCGAGGTCCCCGGATTGAGCTTCGTGGTCGGCACCGAGCAGTACTGGAAGCTACCGGACATCATCGAGAGCGCGAGCGCCGGACGCATTGTTGTCGCCGTGGACGCGGGCACTGGGGAGTCCTATGACGACAGGCCCCGCCCGGATGAGGCGTCGCTCTGCGAGTTCGTAAGCGTGATGCGCGGATGCAACAATCACTGCTCTTACTGCATCGTACCGTACGTCAGGGGACACGAGCGCAGTCGTCCAACCTCGAGTATCGTGGACGAGGTCGCTGGTCTTGTGGCGCTGGGCGCGCGCGAGGTCACACTCATCGGCCAGAATGTCAACTCGTTCAGCGACGAGGGGCGGGGGTTCGCGGATCTTCTCGGTGCGGTCGCAGGCGTGGCGGGGCTCCAGCGGATACGGTTCGCCACGTCTCACCCCAAGGACCTGTCGAACGAGGTCATCGATGCCGTTGGCTCCATAGACAAGATCTGGGGGCCATGAACAGGTCGTACACCCGCGAGCAGTACGTGGCCCTGACGCAGAGGATCCGCGAGGGGATCCCGGGCGTCGCACTCACCACGGACATCATCGTCGGGTTCCCGGGGGAGACGGACGCGCAGTTTCACGAGACCGTTTCTCTGATGAACGAGATGCGCTTCGACTCGGCCTTCATGTTCCGCTACTCCGTACGGGAAGGGACGCGCGCGGCGGAGCTCGCTGACGACGTGCCCAAGGAAGTCAAGATAGCGCGGCTCCAGACTATCATCGGCCTCCAGCAGAGGGTGACGAGCGAGGTGAACGCCGGGCTCGTCGGGAGCAGTGCCGAGGTGCTGGTCGAGGGACCGAGCCAGAAGAACGAAGAACTCCTGTTCGGCCGGAGCAGGACCGGGAAGGTCGTCGTCTTCCCGGGCGACGGGGGGCTCGCCGGGCGCGTCGTCCGCGTGGAGATAGCCTCCGCGAGCACCTGGACACTCCACGGCGTGAATCCTGTGCCGTCTTGAGGGGCTTCGGGAGAAAGACCTTGCGACTCGCAGTCGGGCACTGATAGACTGTCGCGTGCCTCGAGCGGTTGTCTCACGCGGAACGTCCGACTGTGTCGGCACTTGTGAGGTACGTCAATCCGGCCGAAGACCGTTCCCATACCTGGAGGTGAACACCGTGTGGGTCTTCAGAATGCTCCTGACCCTTGTCCTGGTAGTGATAGTCACGGGCTTCGCCATGCTCAACAGCAACGAGACGGCGACCGTGACCGTCTGGCCCAAGACGCTTGTGTTCTACGAAGTTCCTCTCGTGCTTCTGCTGTTCGAGGCTCTCGTACTGGGCGCCGTGGTCTGGTTCGTCGTCTCGATCTTCCACGAGATCGCGCTCCGACGTCAGATCAGGAGGCTCAAGCGCGAGAACTCGGACCTCAACCAGGAGATCGCCGGCCTGCACAGCATCTCGCTCCAGGAGATCGCGGGACAGGCTACGCAGGGCGACACGTCCGCGCCCGGGATCTAGGGCGGAAGGAACCGACATGGCCTTCGTGATTATCGCTGCCGCTGTCATCGCGGCCGGCGCCGCTTTCTGGTACGTCGGCGCGCGACGCACAAGATCACGCAGAGACGAGCTCGACGAGTCACCTTACCATCTCGGCCTGGACGCGCTGATCGCTGGAAACAGCGACCGCGCGATAGAGCACCTGACCCAGGCAGTCCGAGACAACCCCAGAAACGTCGACGCGTACGTCAAGCTCGGGAACATCCTTCGCGAGCGCGGACAGGTGAAGCAGGCCACGCAGATCCACAGGGAGCTCCTGGTCAAGAGGAAACTCCCGCGCCGCGTCCGCAGCGAGATCATCAAGAGCCTCGCCCGTGACTTCGCGAGCGGCGGTCGGTGGCGGGACGTGCTTGAACTCCTGGCCACGTTGCACCGCTCGGAGCGCTCGGACCCGCGGGTGCTCGCCATGACCCGCGATGCCTACGAGTCCGCGGGTGACCTTGACAAGGCCGCGCAGGCTCACAAGGACTTGCTGAAGGCAGGCTCGACCGAGGGAGAGCCTGCTCCGGGGGTCTATCGCGCGCACCTCGGGCTCGTGGCGTTCAGAAGGGGCGACACGCGCCGCGCGAAGGCGGAGTTCCAGGCGGCGGTCAAGGAAGACCCCGTCAGGGAGGAGGACGCCGAGCGCGCCGTCGCCTACTGGATGCGACTGGTGTCCGAGAAGCCGGACTGCGCCCACCTGGTATTCGAGCGCCTTGAGAAGGCGTACTTCGAGATCGGTGACTTCGGCCGCATGATGGGCATCTACGAACAGCTGGTCGCGAGTTCCCCCTCCAATGTCATGGCGCTG
>JALGZG010000003.1:0-8665 GCA_025782345.1 bacterium
AAGCGCCAGCGCGTGGGTCGGCTCTTCATGATGCACGCGGACAACAGACAGGTCGTGGAGACGCTGCACGCCGGCGAGGTTGGCGCCGTCGTCGGTCTCGGGGACACGCGCACGGGCGACACGATCTGCAACGAGAAGCACGCGATAGTCCTGGAGTCGATCGAGTTTCCGGCCCCGGTCATCGGCCTCGCGGTCACGCCGGAGAGCAGGATAGATCGCGACAACCTGTCGAAGGCGCTCATCAGACTGGCCGAGGAGGACCCGACCTTCACGGTCACGACAAACCGGGAGACCGGCGACGTCATCATCTCCGGCATGGGAGAACTCCATCTCGAGATAATCGTCGACAGGCTCAAGCGGGAGTTCAACGTGAACACGCAGGTGGGCAAGCCGCAGGTGGCCTACCGCGAGACGGTCGTCGGGTCGGTCGAGCACGTGCACAAGCTCGTCAAGCAGACCGGCGGCCACGGCCAGTACGCCCACGTGAAGATAGAGGTGCGACCGGCCGAGCCGGGTTCGGGTCTCCATTTCGAGGACCGTGTGACGGGCGGGAGGATTCCCAAGGAGTACATCCCGGCCGTTGAGCGCGGAGTGGTGGACGCTATGGCTAAGGGCCCATACGCCGGTTTCCCGATGGTGGACGTCTTTGTGGTGCTGCTGGACGGTTCGTCACACGACGTCGACTCGTCGGAGATGGCGTTCAGGACGTGCGCGAGGCAGGCCTTCCGTGACGCGTGCAAGAAGGCGGGGCTCCAGCTGCTCGAGCCCGTAATGAGCGTCGAGGTCACCGCGCCCGAGGACCACACCGGCGCCATCACCGGCAGCCTCTGCAGCAAGCGCGGACAGATCATCGACATGGAGTTGCGTGGCAAGGCCAGCATCACGCGTGCCCGTGTGCCGCTGGCGGAGATGTTCGGCTACTCCTCCGAGCTTCGGAACGCGACGAGCGGCCGCGGTGAATTCACGATGCAGTTCGAGCACTACGAGGCCGTTCCCTTCGCCCTCGCAGAGGAGATCGTCGAGGCTCGCAGGAAGGCGAAGAGCGGGAAGTAGGCGGGGCGGTGGAGTGCAGGACAACACGGACCTGGGCCGCACGCTCGCGACCGGCGGGCCCACAGAGCCGCATTGTGCATTCCCGGCAAGCCTCCGCACGCTCACAAGGTACGTCAGCCGCGGGTCCGCGAGGTAGCCCCGCGGGGCATCGACGTCAGTAGTATGGTCGCCACCAGCGCCAGGATGGAGCCCGCCAGGAATGGCGCACTCGGCCCGAACCCGCTCCACCCTCCAACACCCTGCCACAGGACTCCGGCGATGAGGCTCGCCGGGAGCGCCGTCACACCGACCGCCGCACTGTAGATGCCGTAGGCAGTGCCGCGTCGCTCCTTGGGCACGAGGTCTGCCACGAACGCCTTGGCGACGCCGTGGGTCATTCCGTAGTAGACCCCGTACACGCCCATGAGAGCCCAGGTGTGCCACCCCGCGGTGGCCCTTGCGAAGCCCAGGTACACGACCGAGTAGAGCAACCACCCAATGACAAGGAACCTGCGCCGGCCGAATCTGTCGGACAGGGCTCCGACGGGACTCGAGACCGCGGCGTAGACCAGATTGAACGTCAGCATCATGCCGAGAACGCCGGGGACGGTGAGCCCGGCGTGCTGCGCGCGCAGTATGAGGAAGGCGTCCGACGAGTTACCGAGTGTGAAGACGACGATGACCAGCAGGAAATACTTGAACCTGCGGTCGAATCCCGCGAGCGACAGCCTTGGAGGCCTGGCACGAGCACCTTCGATCTTCGTCTCCCTGGCGCCGAGCGCGAGCACCAGCACGGCCAGGAGCGCAGGGACCATGCTCGCGAGCACGATGATCTGGAACGACCCGCGGCTGAGATCCACGGAGCCACGTTGTGTGGCGAGCAGGATGAGGAGCGCGATGCCGATTCCCACGACGGCGCCCGCCGTGTCTCCGGCGCGGTGTAGCCCGAACGCGATGCCTCGCTGGCGCTCGTCGACACTGTCGGCCACGAGCGCGTCGCGGGGAGCAGTCCGGATGCCCTTCCCCACGCGGTCTCCAAACCGTACGGCGAGCACGCCTCCCCACGTCGTGACCAGGTAGAGAAACGGTTTGACGACCGTCGACACCGCGTATCCGATAACCGCGAGGTTCTTCCTCTTGCCGAGCTTGTCGGAGAGCCATCCTGAGAACATCTTGAGCAGGCTGGCCGTGGACTCCGCGACTCCCTCGATCGCACCAATGGCGGCGGTCCTGACTCCCAGCACGTTGAACAGGAAGAGCGGCAGGAGGTTCATGATCATCTCGGATGAGATGTCCATGAGGAAGCTCGTCGCCGTCACGACCCAGACGTTGCGGGGAAGACGGCGTCGCACGTCGCGTGATTCGTTGGAGGTGTTCGTAGGGTCGGCCATTCGCGGACTCCGTCAGCAGGGACGCGCGCCGGTGGCGCTGAGCTCCACAACTCCTGGGCACGCTAGCACGCTTCCCCGCGGACGGTCAACCCCGCGGGACGATCACCCTGACAGCCTGCGGCAGCACGGTCACCTCGACGGGCGTCTCCCCTATCAGGTCGCCGTCGCCCTGGACCGGCAGTATGCGATTGGCCTCGATCTTCACGCTGCGCCGTGCGCGGAGCCATCGGACGTTCGGCAGGGGCTTCCGGCGATGACGCATCGCCCTCAGTCCGGACCGGATGGATTCAGCGGCGGTCGGCACGAGCAGGAGGCACAGATCCAGCTTGCCGTCGTCCGGCAGTATCTCGGGGGCCCACGGCCACGGAATATCCCCGATGAAATCACAGTTGGCGACGGTTACCTCCGTCGCCCTCACCCGAGTGGTCCGGCCATCGACGGTGACCGTGAAACGGCACGGACGGAAGCCCAACAACTTCGGAAGCCCCGTTCCTACGTACGCCGCGCGGCCGAACCTGCGCTTGTCGGCGTTGCTCGTGTCGCGCACCGTGGCCGAGCTGATACCGACACCGATGTTGAGGACGAACACGCGTTTCCCGACGCGCATCGCGTCTATCGTCCTGATCGCATGCTCCCCGGCAATGAGACCGGCGGCCTCGACCGGGTCCAGTGGGACGCCGAGCCCTCTGGCAAGCATGTTCCCGGTCCCCGCCGGGACGATGGCGATCGGCAGCGGCGCTCCGTCCAGCCCCTCGACGACACCGGAGACAGTACCGTCTCCACCCACGGCAACGAACATGTCGAAGCCGCGAGCCGCGGCTGCCCGGATGATGTCCGAGACCGACTCCCCGGCGGAGATCTCACGGAATTCCAGCACGCGCTCGTCTGTCGTAGCGGCGCGCTCGATCGCGGCCCCGACCGTGTCGGGGTGATAGTGCCCGGATGCCGGGTTGACTACGACGAAGACTCTGCTCATGTCTCATCGCTCGCATGGAACAGGTGACCGCGCGGATGCTGCTGACTGACACCCCGCTGCCCTGATGGACCCGCCCGGGGCCGCACGCGGAAGGTCGGATGGCACACATGAATTGTAATCACGAGCTTCCGCTCTCGTCAAGGGCGCCGCGGTCGCCCGCGGCGGACTGGACCCCGCGAGAAGGGGCCGCTGCAGCCCTGCAGCGGCCCCCTGTATCGGCGCTTCGTCGGCGTTCCGGTCGCCTATCCGCTTCTCTCCTCGGAGGGCGGCGCGTACGTCTGACCGCCACCGGGCGGGCCGGCTATCTTCTCCTTCAGGAGCTCGCCGATCCCGGCGATGCTCCCGAGCACGCCGGAGGTCTCGAGCGGCAGGAAGACCTTGGTGGCCTTCCCGTCGGCGATCTTCTCGAGCGCCTGCAGGTACTTGATGGCGATGAGGTCGTTGGTGGGCCGACCCTCGTGTATCGCGTTGTAGACGGTCTGGATGGCCTCGCCCTCGCCCTGCGCGACGGTCAGCTTCCGGAACTTCTCCGCCTCGGCCACCTTGCGAATGGCCTCGGCATCACCCTCGGCCTTGAGGATCACCGACTGCTTGTGGCCCTCCGCCTCGAGGATCATCGCACGCCTGTCGCGCTCGGCCTTCATCTGCCGGTGCATCGCTTCGGTGACGTCTGCCGGCGGTTCGATCCTCTGGAGCTCCACTCTGGTGACCTTCGTTCCCCACTTGTCGGTCGCATCGTCCAGGATCTCGCGGAGCTTGGTGTTGATGATCTCGCGTGACGTCAGCGACTCGTCCAGCGCCAGGTCACCGATCAGGTTCCTGAGATTCGTCTGGGCAAGCTTGGTCGCCGCGATGTAGAAGCTGGCCACGTTGTACGTCACCTTGACCGGGTCGGTCACCTCGAAGTAGACGACGGCGTCGACCTCCACGACCACGTTGTCCTTCGTGATGACGCCCTGCGGCGGCACGTCGACGACCTGCTCGCGCATGTCGACCTTGATCATCCTCTCCATGAACGGGATGACGATCGTCAGACCGCTACCGGCCGTCCTCTGGTACCGTCCCAGCCTCTCGATCAGCGCCTTCTGCCAGGGCCTGACTATCTTGATGGCCCGCGCGGCAATGATCAGGATGAGCACCCCTGCAATGATGAAGAGCCCTACCATCTGATTACCCCTCCTTCAGCACGCGCACCACAGCGTGCGTGCCTTCGAGTCGGACGACCTCTATGCGCACGCCCGGCTGGATGCTCCCGTCGGTATCGCTGTCCGCGCGCCACTCCTCCTGGTCGATCCTCACCTTGCCCACGTTCAGCGTGTTGTCAATCTCCTCGAGCACCACTCCTCGCTTCCCGATGAGGCGGTCGGCACCGATGCCTGGCGGCTGCTTGTGCGTGAAGCGGTCCGCGAACCTGCGCGACACGGCGAGCAGCAGGCCGGAGGCTACGACGAAGGTTCCCCACTGCCACGCGGGACCGACGTCGAATATCGCGAGCGTGCCGGCCAGCCCCGCGGCGACCCCGAACCAGAGCAGGAAGAACCCCTCCGTGAAGATCTCGCCGATGAGGAAGACAGCGGCGAGCCCCATCCACAGCCACCATATCTCGAATTCCATGGCGCCACCTCCTGTCATACATACACACGTGGACCGGGTCTATTCCAGCGCGGCGCGGTACCGGCATCGCCGTCATTCGCGAGACTTGCCCGGCGTCAGCACGGCCGCACGCGCGCGGTCGACGCACGCGTACCCATCCCCGAGCTGCCTCTTCGCCTCCAGATGCCTCTGGATGTACTGCCCGCAGTTGCTGCCGATCCGGTTCTCCTCCAGCTCCCCGATGCTCAGGAGTACGTCGTACCCCGCTGAGCGAAGGCGCTCGATCTCGACGCCCGCTTCCTCCCTGCCCGGGTCGACGTGGGACACGATGCCGTTCATGAGCGCACGGTGTGTCGGATTGACCGGCGTTATCTTAATGAGGAAATCCGATGGGTCGAACCAGCGAAGCAGAACGTCGGGGTCGACAGGTGCGCCGCGCGCGAGGGCGAAGTTCAGCGTGACCTTGCGGTCGCCGGAGACGCGGAAGCCTGCGCCATAATCACCGATGCGGTCGAACCCCCATTTCCTCATCGGGATCAACCGGTCGCGAAGCGATTCGTCTGTCGTGTGAATCGAGAACTGGAGCTGGAACCTCCCGTTCGGGTACAGGTGATCCTTGATGTCTCGGAGCCGCTCGAAGAACTCATCACACCCGACGGGAGCGATACTCGAGACCGCGGGCAGGAGCCCGGGAGCGTCGTAGCGGCGCGGCAGTTCATTCAGCACGTCGAGCACGGCCGGATTGAGCGAGGGCTCCCCCACTCTCGCGAACTGGATCTTGAACTTAGCGGCCGGCACGCGTCTGTCCGGGTAGCGCCGGTCGACAAGGAAGTCGATCTGCTCGAGTATCTCCCCGGCGGTCATCTTGCCCTTATAGCTGCCGCCGGCATCACAGATGGCGCATCGCGCCGGGCAGCCGAAGAGGCTCGAGACGATCAGGACCCACTTCTGTTCCCGGGGCAACGGCGGCTGAACTGCCTCGGTGAACTCGACGAGCCGGCCGCCGGCCGTCTCGGCCACGTAGGCCACGGCCACGTCTTCTCTGCCTGTGGATGCGACTACTCTCAACGCGACTCCCCTTGCGGATCCGCCACACCCGTCTCCTCACACCCGATGCCTGCGCCGACGTTCTCCCGCAGCATCGCCGCCACCTTCATCGCGGCGCGCGTGCCCTGACCCGCGGCTATCGACGCCTGACGGAAGATCCCATTCACGACATCGCCCGCGAAGAGCAGCTCTCCCCGCTCCTCGAGCGTGGGAGCATCCCGGCGCAGCTCCCCGGAGAGGAATCCGTCGTCCGGCTCTCTTCCGACCGCCAGTACCAGGTAGTCGGCATCGAGATCTGCGCGCGCACTCCCACCGTCCCCGCCTTCACACACAGATGTCAGTCTCAGCCGCCCTCCTGATCCCTTAGCAACCGCCGTGACCCGGGTCAGCATTCTCACGGTCACGCGCTTGCGCGACCGCGCCCTCGTCGCAAGAACCGGCAGACAGCGCGTGGAGTTCCCCCTGACCAGAACCGTGACGTCGTTCTTCTCCGAGAGACTCATTGCGTAGTCAAAGGCGGCGTCACCGCCTCCGATGACCGCGACGTGTCCGCCTCTCACATCCCGAAGCTCATCCACCTCCCGGAAGACCCTGTCCCTCGCATCCGGCGGGATGTCGGGATCTGTCACCTCGCGGGGACGCGTGCCGGACGCCACGATCACGGCTCTGCATCGAACGCCGCGCCCGTCCGTCCCGATGATCAGGAACTCCTCCTCGCGCTCGAGTGACGCAACCTCCGCGCGGACCAGCAGAGCCCCCGACGCACAAAGCTGTTCGTCGAGAAGTGCCGCGAGGGCAGGACCAGAGATGCCACCGGGGAATCCCGGGAAGTTCTCGACGCGCCACGCCGTGCGGAGCAGCCCGCCGGTCGATCCCCTCTCGAACACGACGGCCTTGACACCATGCCGCGCAAGCTGGACGGCCGCCGCGATACCTGCCGGCCCCGCGCCAATGATGCCCGCGTCGAATGTGTCCGGGGTTCTCACGGTGTACTCTCCACTGCATCGACCAGATCCCGGACCCGCGTCGTCGTGGCGAAGCCGTGCGTCAGATTCAGAAGGGTCGCCAGGTGGTGCTGCTCGTCGTAGGTGGCCGTCCCGTCGACCGGGAACGTGACCGCGAAACCGCGAACGAAGGCCGAGCGCGCGGTGGTCTCGCAACACAAATGAGTCGCCACCCCCGTCACTACGACACGCTCCACGCCGCGTTCTCTCAGGGTGTCTTCCAGACCCGTCCCGTGGAACGCGTCGTACTGGCTCTTCTCCAAGACTGTGCCGACGGACGTATCCAGAGCCGGTGTTATCTCACTGAGCGGGTCTTCCACGCGAATGAGGTCGTTCCACCACAGCCCGAGCGCGCCCGCGTCCTCCTCGGTGTTCAGATGCCGGGTGAAGATGACCGGCAGGCCGCTCTCCCAAAACGCCCTGGAGAGCGAGACCAGGCCCGGGAGGATATCTGCGGCGCTCGGAAGGTACGCGTGAGACGCCGGGTCCAGGAAGTACCCCTGCATGTCTACCACGAGAAGGGCCGTCGCCCCGGCGGTACACTGCTGCCTGACGTGAACTCCCGAGGTCGACGCGCCGGCGCCGCCCGTCAGGGATTGGTCTAAGGAGAATGACCGCGAGGATACCACAGTGCGGAGGAGTGTGACAGCCCGGTGCTTCGGGGCGCCACACGACGCGACAGGCCCGCCGGTTTCCTCGCTGCCCGGGACGGAACACACCCCCTACCGAGCGAACAGCGAAGAGCCAACGGGCCCGTCAACGTCAGTGCGAAACCGAGTCAGATCGACGCCCCGCCTTGATTGTGGTCAGGAGGCCCGCTGGCGGGCAGGCCCCCGTCTCGAACGGACGGCGGGAGATCGTGAAGGACTCGAGGGGACTCTGCAGTAGCTAACCCAACAGCTGGAGAACCCCTTCACCAGAGCCGGGTCGGGTTCCTCCTGCCGCACCACCTCCTTCCAGCTTCATCCTGCTCCCAGCGCGTCAGCCACAGCCAGGCCGTCGCTCCTACACGACAGGCCGACTGTTCATTCTTGAGCGCGCCCTCCACGGCGAATCAGACCCTGTGGATGAGCGAACCGACCCCCGCACGAGGGCGCTCAACGTTCTTGAATCGCATGAAGCGTGCCAGAACCGCACAGATCGCCCTCTGGGGACCTGACGCCGGTCGGCTGTAAGTATTTCAACTGTAAGGGGTTAGAGAGCTGTGTGTGCTCGTGCCTAATGCAGTGTTGTGGGCTTTTCGGAGCGTCCACGACAACCCTGGGGACCACGCGGCCACGATGCGTGCCTATCCTGCCTGACTGTCAGAGGTTACACGAACGTCAGGAACACGACAGAACGTCGGATTCACGACGTCATGCCAGTGTCAACAAGCTGTTGAGAATGCACTGTAGGTGGTCTGGTCTGGAGCCGGGGGAATACCGGGAGTCAGGGGAAGGAGGAGCCGCTCGGGCTCCCTCACTTCATCTGGTACTTCTTCATCTTGGTGTAGAGCCCGGTCCGCGACAGACCCAGGTACTGGGCGGCGTCCTGCTTGCTCTGCGCGTGTCGGTCCAGCGCCTCACGGATGCGGCTCTGCTCGAGGGCTTCCACTTCGTCCTTGAGGGAGAACATGTCGCCCG
>JALGZG010000003.1:8687-11670 GCA_025782345.1 bacterium
CGCACAGTGCGACACACCTGCGGACCTCGTTCTCGAGTTCGCGGACGTTGTTGCCTCGCCAATCGTAGTGCTGGAACAGCGCCACGACCTCATCCGAGAAGCCCCGCACGTCCTTCCCCTCAAGCTCCGTGTAGGTCACGAGGAAGTGGTGCATCAGGGGAACGATGTCGCAAGGTCGCTCCCGCAGCGGCGGGATCTCCACGGTGAACGCGCTCAGCCTGTAGAACAGATCGCGCCGGAACGCGCCCTCGAGCACGTCGGCCCGGATATCTCTGTTCGTCGCCGATATGACCCTCGCGTTGCTCGTCCGGATAGCGCTGTCCCCCACCCGCCGGTATTCGCCGCTCTGCAGGAACCTCAGCAGCTTCACCTGCAGCTCGGCACTCATCTCGCCGATCTCATCCAGGAAGAGAGTCCCGCCCGAAGCGGCTTCGATGAGTCCCTCGCGTTCGCGGTCCGCGTCCGTGAACGCACCCTTCACGTGCCCGAAGAGCTCGCTCTCCTGCAGATTCGGCGGCACCGCGCCGGAGTTCAGAGCGACGAGGCGCCCTGTTCTCGCGCTGCTTTCGTGGATGGCCCGGGCGAGAATATCCTTGCCCACACCGGATTCACCGAGCATCAGGATCGGAATGGTGCTGTCGCACAGACGGCTGACGCTCGCAAGCATGTTCGCCGTGACCGGGTCCCGCGTGATGAACCCCCGCGGGAAATCGGGCTCGCTGTCCTCGTCCTCGGGGCCGAGCGAGTGCCCGAATCCGCACGTCGCGCCGCGGCCGAGCACCTCTGCGAGCAACCTCGTCGATGCGCCGAGGAATTCGATATCCACCTCGGTGAACGCGGCGGCGCCGTCGCCGTTGAGGCGGTCCGCGTACAGAAGGAGCGTCGTGCCTGTCGCCGGATCTACTTCCGCCGGGATCAGCGCGACCGCCGCGAGCCGCGGCGAGATCGGCCCACCGGGCCCGGCTCCCGCAGCCGCAACGTACGGTCTGCTCAACCCTTCGTCACCTGTCACCGAACGGACGAGCCGCCTTACCTCGGCCAGTCGCCTCCCGGTTCGTCCGACCGACGTTACGACCTGCAGCTGCCCGTCCCGCTCCTGCCGGAAGACCACTACGCGGTCGGCGCGCACTTCTTCCGCCACCGCCGTTGCTGACCCGTGCAGAACAGCCGGGTCGCCGTCGCTGGTCCGGAGATGAAGTGAGGCTTCCGCAAGAATAGAGTATCTCCCCGGCCGCGACGTGGCGCTCTCCGCGAGCTCAGCATCGATCTCGCGCTGCAGCGCCGTCAGCTCGGTCAGGCCGGCCTCGTCGCGGACCCGCTCGAGCTCAGGGCGCGCCTTCTCCAGCCAGGCGCGGCAACGCCCGCGGCGACCGGCCGCGTGCAGTGCCCTGGCCCTCTCGAGAGAGCACCGCGCCACCCAGTAGGGGGCGCCAATCCTCTCGAAGAGCTGCTCGGCCGTGTAGAGTCTTGATTCGATGATGTCCAGCACGGCCTCGTCGACCGGGCCGGACTCGCGCATCCCCGCGCCGTCCGTCAGAGCGGTCATTGCGAGTTCGAAAAACTCTCCCGTCCGAGTCTGGACGCGTTCCGCTCGCGCGGAGAGCACCTGGGCGTCCGAGCGCCTGCCTCTCGAGTATGAGACGGCGGACAGAACTCTCAGCGCCGCGCCTTCTTCCAGCTTGTCGCCGATACGCCGGCAGAGATCGAGCGCTGCCGTGCAGTCCCGTTCTGCGTCATCGAGCCGCCCGAGTGCGACGTACACCTCGGCCCTCCGCCTGCGTACTTCGCCGATGACGTCGCTCATGGACGACAGCCTGTGTGCGCACGCGAGAGCCTGGTCGAGCGCTCTCAGCGCGTCCTCGAAATGCCCCCGGTCCTTCTCGAGATCTCCGAGGAACTCGAATGCGAGGGCCTCTGCGCGGCGGTATCCTTCTTCCTGGCTTGTCTTGAGCGCGCGCGTGAAGTAGTCCCGTGCGCCCTTCCAGTCGCGTCTGACCCGGCACAGATTGCCGAGAGCCGACTCGACGGCGACGACGTCTCGGGTGGCCCCGAGGCTCGTGTAGATCTCCCACGCCCGCTTCAGTTTTTCCTCGGCCTCGGCCCATCTTGCGGACCTGTAAAGCGCCACACCGAGGTTGTTCAGGCGGCGCGCGATGGCGGCGGGCCTGCCCAGCCTCTTGTCGATATCAAGAGCGCGCTTGAAGTACTCGATGGCGGTAGAGAGGTCGCCGGAACGCTTGGCCAGAATGCCGAGGTTGTTGTATGCCCCTGCAACTCCCTCGTCGTTCCCGAGGCGCCTGTTGCAGACAAGGCAGTCCATGAGGCAGTCCCTGGCAGCCGTCATGTTGCCGAGTTCCGCATGCGCGGTGCCCAATGCCTTGCTGGCCTCCGCCAACAGGGCGCTGTCCGGTTCCTTCCTGAGCACCGCGTACGCCTGCTCGGCCTCGCGCAGAGATCTCCTGAAGCGGCCGCTCTTCGCTTCCGTTCTGGAGAGAATGACGTTGGCCGCCGCCGCCGCCACGCTGTTCCCCGTGCGGGCGGCGAGCGCTGAGATCTTCTCAGCGCAGTTCCTGGCCTCGTCATGTTTGCCGAGTCCGAAGTAGCACCTGGCCAGGCTCGCGTAGAGCAGGGCCACATCGTCGTCCGACAGCTGTGATCTCAGCGCTTCCTCGTCGGCACGCAGGAAGTACACCATCGCATCGGAGTAGCTGTCCGACTCCAGATAGAACTGTCCCATGCGGAGAACGGAAATAGCAGAATCACGGGAACTCAGGTCCTGATCGCTTCCGAGCCAACTGCATCCTCCCGAACAGGGGTCATCGCGAGCCGGAGAAAACGAACCACGACTGCAGAAGCAGCGCGAGCCGGATACTCAGGCTGACCTCGATCCGCGAAAGCACATCCTCGGAACTGCTCGAGTCCACTCCCGTCACCACACCACTGCTACCACCGTACGACTCCGCCACCGTATGTCCCCTGATGG
>JALGZG010000128.1 GCA_025782345.1 bacterium
TCAGGAGGGGGCGTGGGAACCACTGAGCAGCCGGAATCGGGCAGGCGGGGAATCGTCGCGTTCGACGTGGACGGCGTCTTCCTGCAGGGTCTCTTCCTCTCCAAGGTCGCCAGCACGACCAGCGTGTGGATCTGGATCCGGAGCATGTGGCTCGGGTTCCTGCTCAAGCTGGGACTGACGAGCGTGAGCAGGGTCGTCGAGCGGGCGTACTCCTTCCAGCGTGGCGTGCCGCTCAAGCAGATCCTGAGCGTCGGCGGCTCGCTCCGTCTCGTGCACGGCGCACGGGAACTCTGCGCGGAGCTCAGGGAGGCGGGCTACTACGTCGTCCTGGTCAGCGCCGGGGTTCCGCAGCAGGTCGTTGAGAGGATCGCTTCCGACGTCGGCGCGGACGGCGCCTGCGGTGTCCTGCTTGAGGAGTCCGACGGGATTCTCACCGGACACCTCCTCGGAGACCGCCATTCAGCACACGGGAAGAGAGAAGGCCTCAGGCGGATGCTCCAGGAGCGCGGCCTCACCTGGTCGGATGCCACCGTCGTTGTGGACGACGCCAGCAACACGGAGATCGTGGCGTCCGCGTGGCGGAGCATCGGTGTGAACCCGGAGTGGCGCATACTGCGCAAGGCGGACTTCGTCATTTACACCAGGGATCTCCGCGAGATCCTCGAGTTTTTCCCAGAGGGGTACACGACGGGCGTCACGCTGCGCGAGGCTGCCATACTGCACGAGGTATTCCGCAAGGCAATCCACTCGTGCTCGATCGTCATTCCCATCCTGGCCGCCTGGTGGAAGACGCCGACCCTCTGGCTCATCGGCTCGGTGACCGTGATATACCTCCTGTCTGAGGTGATGAGACTCCTGGGTGTGGCCGTGCCCATCTTCTCCGCGGTGACCTGGCGTGCCATGCGCCCCACGGAGCCCAGGACGGTAGTAGCGGGGCCGTTGTTGTTCGGGGTGGGCATTTTCATCGTGGTCGCGTTCTTCGAGCCTGCCGCCGCCACCGTGGGCGTGCTGGTTCTGGCAATAGGCGACAGCACCGCGAGTCTCGTCGGAAAGACCTTCGGAAACGCCACGCTGCCCTACAATCCCGGTAAGACGGTCCTGGGGTCGCTTTCGCTCTTCGCTGTTGGCGTGCTTGTTGCTATATTCTTTGTCTCGGTGCCTTGGGCTCTTCTCGTGGGCGTGGTGGCCAGTCTGGTCGAGTCGCTGCCGCTGGGGCCAAGTGATAATCTTCTGCTTCCGCTGGCCACAGCGGGGGTCGTCGCTCTGGCGCTGACTTAGCGCCCCGCGCGGGGGCTCGAATCACGCACCCGCCGCCGGCGGGTTAAGGAGAGGGAGGACGTGTTGCTCAAAGACAAACTCCAGTCCAGGGAGGCGCGCCTGGCAGTGATCGGACTGGGCTACGTCGGGCTGCCGCTGTGCATGGAGTTCGCCCGTTCCGGCTTCCACGTGGTAGGGATCGACACTGACGCCGAGAAGGTCCGGCTTCTGGGCGAGGGTGAGTCGTACATCCAGGATGTGCCGGCCGAGCGGATCAGGGATGCGCTCGACGCCGGGACGTTCGAGGCGACCCTTGACTTCTCCGCGCTGCAGACAGTGGACGCCGTCGACATCTGCGTTCCCACGCCACTCCGCAAGACCAGGGACCCGGACATCTCCTATGTCAGAGCCGCCGTGGGAGAGATCGCCAGGTACCTGCATCCGCAGATGCTCGTGATCCTTGACAGCACCACGTACCCCGGCACCACCGACGAGGTGATTCTCGCGAGCCTGGAGAAGACGGGGCTCAAGGTCGGGGAGGACTTCTACCTTGCGTTCTCGCCCGAGCGCGTCGACCCCGGGAACGAGGAGTGGAACACGCGGAACATCCCCAAAGTTGTCGGCGGTGTGACGCCCGCGTGCACGGAGCACGCGGCTCTTCTCTACGCGCAGACTCTCGGCCCGGTCGTGCCGGTGTCGTCGACGAAGGTCGCCGAGATGGTCAAACTGCTGGAGAACACGTTCCGCAGTGTCAACATCGGCCTCGTGAACGAGGTAGCGCTCATGTGTGACCGCATGGGCATCGACGTCTGGGAGGTCATCGACGCGGCCGCGACCAAGCCGTTCGGGTTCATGCCGTTCTACCCTGGGCCGGGGCTCGGCGGTCACTGCATTCCTATCGACCCGTTCTACCTGTCCTGGAAGGCCAAGGAGAGCGGGTTCGAGGCCAGGTTCATCGAACTGGCCGGTGTCATCAATGGCAGTATGCCGTACCACGTCGTCTCCAAGATCGTCGACAGCCTCAATGAGAACGGGAAGCCGGTCAAGGGCTCGAAGATCCTCCTCCTCGGGGTGGCGTACAAGGAG
>JALGZG010000191.1 GCA_025782345.1 bacterium
GCCTCATTCTTTCCCTCCATCTGCCCAGAGGTGTGTCAGGTGGCAAATCCGGTGGTTATTCGAACTGTCAGGCTATCACCCGTGAATGGCAGAGTCAAGCGGTTTCCGCCGGACAGCAGCCTCTCAGCAGGGCCAGGAAACACCGCCCAGGACCGCCCGCAGGTTGCATTTGGCGAGTCATGCGACATCCTTGTGCCCCCTTTCCAGGAGCGCTCGTTGAGCCGACGCTCAGCACCCCTCTATACACTCTGCATCGTCTGCGCTTTCAGGCACGACCCATGCAACGCTCCCCTGTGAGCCCGCGGATGTCCCCGTGGGAAAGCCTACGCTGCCGTACGACCGATCAGGTCCTGGGCGCGCACGGCGGCATCTGCCTGTATACCTGCGGCCCCTCGATGAAGAGGAACCACATCATGGCTGACACTCCCTGGCCTTCTGGTGAGACGCTCGCGGAGCTGGAATCGCTCAGGCGCAAGGTCGCCCGCCTCGACGAGCTCAGAGACGAGGCACACAACGAGGCACACAGCCTTGCCGAGGACCTGGCCGCCCTGGAGAGCAGGTACAGTGCCCTCTATGACCACGGTCCAATGCTCTGCGCCGTTGTGGATTCGAACGGCATTGTACTGGACTCGAACGATGCCATCACGACATGTCTCGGGCACGCGCCGGAGCAGTTGGCAGGGAAGCAGTTCCTTGACCTGGTCGTACCCGACAAGGGCTCGGACGCGCTCGAGCGTCTCCGGCGGGCCTTCAGGGGAGATCTCTCTGAGAGCATTGAGGTGGGGTTGAGGAGTGGAAGCGGGGCGATCCGCAGGGTGCTCTTGCTCTCCGCCATCGTGCGCCCTGACATACGCGGGCGCAGCGACGGTGTGCTGATCGCGGGCAACGACATCACCGCACAGAGACACGCGGAGGCCGCGCTCGAGGCGGGCGACCGCCAGTATCAGGCCCTGGTGGAATGCCTCCCCACCCCCATATGCTCGTTCGATACGGACTACAGATTCGTGTTCACGAACTGGGCGGCCGCAGACGCGTTCAAGCTGAAGGCGAAGAATCTCCTTGGGCGGAGTCTCCACGAATTCGTGTCACCGGAAGACCGCGACCTCATACTCGAGAGAACGTCAGACCTGCGCGAGGGGACCGCGCATTCCTACGACATCAGCATCATCCGCCCGGACGGAACCACGCGCGGCGTCTCGGTACACGCGGCACTCAGACACAACAGCGGGGGGAGGGCCACGGGAGTCGTGATGGCCCTGCACTCGGTGTCCGAGCGCACGACCGTAGAGAGCGCGCTTCAGGAAAGCGAGGAGAGGTACCGCTCCCTGTTCGAGGAGTCGATAGACGTCATCTACGTAACATCGCAGGACGGCAAACTAGTGGACATCAGCCCATCGGCCGTGTCGCTCTTCGGCTACACGAGGAACGAGCTGCTCGAGCGCGACGTGCACGGGCTCTATGCGGACCCGGAGCAGCGCGTGAGGTTCCAGGAAGCCATCGAGCAACACGGCTTCGTCCGCGGATTCGAGATCACGCTTCTTCACAAGGATGGCAGGAAGGTCGACTGCGTCCTTGCCTCAACGATCAGAAAGGGCGCAGACGGTCGGACTCTCGGCTATCAGGGCATCATGCGCGATGTCACCGGCAGGAAGCGCGCAGAGGCGGCGCGCGAACGCGAGCGACGAACGTTCCGCGTTATCGCGGAGGCCGCCGTACAATCGACCGACATCGCTAACCTGTGCGCTCGCGTTCTGGGTGGTCTCGTGGAGGTTCTGAAGTTCGACGGCGGGACACTGCGGCTTCACGACGGCAGGAAGGGTGTCCTGGAACCAGTCGCGGTGGTCGGACTGCGAGACGACGAGCACGCCCTGATTTCCGAGCAGTCCATAGAAGAGGACCAGGACTGTATAGCCGCCCATGTGGCGCGGACGGGTGCTCCCATATTCGCCTCCGACGTCACGATGCACCCAGTCTCCGAGCCCCAGCGCCAGAGACTCGACGCTCTGGGGATACGATCCCTCGTCGCCTACCCGGTCTTCGGCGCCGGCCGCAACCTGCTGGCCGTAATACAGCTCTTCTCCAGAACACCTGCCGAGATACACGAGGAGGACGACAAGCTGTTCTTCGGAACGGTGGCAGGGATGCTGGCGGCCGTCATCGAGAGGAAGATCGCCGAGGACCAGAAGCGGGACGTGGAGGCGCAACTGCTCCAGGCGCAGAAGATGGAGGCCGTCGGCACGCTCGCCTCGGGGGTCGCGCACGACTTCAACAATCTCCTGACCGCGATCCATGGGTTCGCGGAACTCGCTCTGATGTCCGCGAGCGAGTCGGGCACCATCC
>JALGZG010000082.1 GCA_025782345.1 bacterium
GATGGCACCGATGCCGATGGTGTTGAAGATGCCGAAGACGTCGGCGCCCGGGTTGAGACCGTGCATGACGGCGAAGATGAGGGAGGACACGAGGATCGATACCGTCTTCCCCGCCCTGTCGTTCAGTCTCTGAAGGACGTAGCCGCGGAACATCAGCTCCTCGTAGACGCCGACCAACAGGAACGCCAGCAGCGCACCGAGGAAGTAGACCACCACACTGATCCCCTCGGGGGCGGCGCGCGCGAACCCCTCCACGCGGATCGAGCCGACCGCCAGTGAGAATGCGAAGATGACGCCCAGTATCAGGATGGCGAGACCCGCCCCCTTCCCGAAGTTTCCGAACCAGCCCCGGTGGAACCTCAGCCCGAGGTCCCTCAGGCGTTTCTTGTCGACCACGCGCGCGAATGCCCACGTGTAGAGAATGGTGTAGATTCCGATCGCGACGACCAGGTGCAAGAGATAGGGCTCCGCGGCCTTGAGGATGCCCTCGATGTCCATGAGGCCGATGGCCGCGAGCTCTCCCTCTATGGGCGGCATCTGGACGACCCCGAGTCCCACGAGCAGACCGAGCACCGCTGCAAACATCACCGAGAGCACGATGCCTACGCCGAAGTAGCCGACTATGTAGAGAAGCACACTGACGTAGGGTCCGAAGAGCGGTTCCCGCGGGGACGGCACCGTCGCGGCCGGGGGCTGTGCGAGCGCGGCCGTGCCGTCGTTCGCTGCGGCGCTGGCGCCCGTCGCGCTCGGTACCGGCTCGTCGCGGTCGTACTCGGGGGATTCCATGGGGGCTCCTCAAGATATGGTGTGACAAGCGTGTCGCCCGACGCGATGCGGCGGCACGGTCGCACGGTCTGGTTCACCGGCCGCGCGCGGTTCACGAGCAGCGCACGGCGAATCTGTCGAGATGATAGCGGTGGTGGGATGCGTCGCGCAAGGCCGTTCGGCTAGTCCAGGTCGATGTCGAGGAACATCGCCTTGAGACGGCTAGGTGTTACCAGTACATCGCCTTGATGCTGCCCCAGGTCGCATCCTCTACGCGCCCTGACACGGCACCCCGTCCCTCGCCTCCGAGGTCGTACCACAGATAGACCTCCCACATGGTCTCACCGTAGGGCCCTTCCTCGTCCGGGTCCACGCGCAAGTGGAACTCGGACGGCACGGTCGCGTGGTAGGTCAGTGGAGCGTAGAGATTCACCCTGAGATCCACATCCTCCGTGTGCACGTAGGTGTCGTCCAGAGGGTCTTCCGGGTTTGCCCCCGTGTCGTGGACGACTTCCGTGGTCGTCAGCGTCAGGGAGATGCTCTCCACATTGGTCTCTTCTGAGAACATGTTCCCGTGCATGGTCCGCTCGTCGGGCTTGTACCACTCCGGAGGAATGTCGAGCTCCGGGTCGTTCACATCGTCTTCGCACGGGTAGAAGATGAAATCCCCCGACAGGCAGTCGAGATAGCTCACGGTGTCCATCGCGACGTACGAGGCTTCGAGCTGGTCGATGACCTCGGCGGGGGAGGTTCTCCGCGACGGTTCGGAGAGGGACTCGAGGAAGCAGTACTTGATGCGGCCCCAGGTCGCGTCCTCTTCGCGCCCCGCCACGGCACCCCGTCCCTCGCCTCCGAGGTCGAACCAGTGGTAGGTCTCCCACCACAGTACGTCTTCGGGATCTGGAACCGGATTCGGCTGGTCTATGTCGATGCGCATGCGGAACTCAGATGGCGCCGTCGCGAGGAAGGTCAATCCCCCGTAGAGATTCACCTGAAGCTCCACATCCACTACGCACACGCAGGTGTTGTCGAGGGGATCGTCCGGAATGCCGTCGTCGTAATCAATGCTGGCGACAGTGAGAGTGAGCGTGATGCTCTCAACGTCCGAACTGTCAGCGAACATGTTCTCGTGCAGCGTTGCCTCGTCCGTTTTGTACCACACCGACGGGAGATCGAGCTCGGGGTCGTTCACATCGTCCTGACACGGGAAGAACTCGAAATCCTCGGACAGGCAGTCGAGATACTCCTCAAGATCCATCTCCTCGTACGCGAGTTCGAGGTTGTAGAGCACGTTCTCGGGAGACTCGCGGTCACGGAACTCCGGACCCACGGGGATGTCGGGGCCGGAGCTCGGTGTCGAGCACCCGCCGACCAGGACCGCGGCGCACGAGACCGCGCAGAGCAGGGCGATGATGGTTCTCATGAAGTCCTCCGTGATGTGGGTACGAGGCAGATTGACCCTCACGAAATTATCGCATAACTGATGTTGCCAATCAAGTCTGAGGTGCCCGCGGACGAGCCCCCACGTGGCCCCGCGATCTGTCCACGAAGTTGACGTGCCGGG
>JALGZG010000294.1 GCA_025782345.1 bacterium
CTCCACGACCCTTGCTCCCTTGATTCGATCGCCGACGTGGAGATCCAATCCATCTATCATCACAACGGGATTCTGGGGGTCCCAGATGATCCCGGAAAGCCACATGCTCGGAAGCCTGGTGACCGCTCTGGCCGGGGCCTCCGTCTGCGGTTGTGTAGTGGTCTTGAGCACTCCGGCGGGCGCAACCATCGGATCCCTGACCTCCCCCGCTCCGGCGGTGTACTCGCCCTGTCCGTCCGCCCGGCTTATCTTGCCGACCATCACGAGATGCGCATAATCGGCATCCAGCAGTCCGACGGGACCGTTCCAATTCACGTTGCCCGAGGCGGCGAGTTCGTCAATTGCGGCGCTTCCTGACATAAACGAGATGATTGCGGCAGTGACCGCTATGACCGCAGACATGGTGGCCGCGACGGGCTTCCCCTTGCCGTGCAACTTGGCCGCGAAGCCGGTTGCCTGTGGCGATAGTTTCAGGTTCAAACCCTATCCCTCCCATGCCGCGAGTGTGAGGAGCACCGTGGCCTCGCTGTCGCGTTCCCTGCTGTCTGCATCAGATCTGATCTCGACCTCCTCGAGCAGGGTGAACCTCGGCGAGCCCTCGAGCAGAGACAGGAACTCACCCATCTCGTGGAAGGTGCCCCTGATTCGAAGTCGCAGGGGGTACTCCACGAGATGCCCGGAGACATCGCGAGCAAGCAGCAGATCGGGGTCTCCCATTATCTTCACGCCGGACCCGTCGGCCATCAGCCTGACCTCGGACATGACGGTCAACCGCTGGTCGCCGGTCATCAGGCCGTCCTTGAATGCGCCGATGGCCGCGTCGGCCCGCTCTATGACCACGTAGTCGTGGAGTACGCTCTTCTGCTCCTGCACCCGGTGCAGACGCCTGCTCATGGGCTGCATGATGAGGAAGTGGGCGGAACCGACGGCAAGTGCGTAGACGCACACCACGAGAACGGCTGTCTTACCCAGCGTGTTCGCCCGCCAGGAGGCCCGAAACCGATCGGAGTCAATCCTCAGCACCGCGAGGCGGCGAATCTTCCCCACCTTCCGGCCGGCTGCCGGCTCGTCGACGTCGCTTTCGCCGACGGCCACCTCATCGGGGTCCTCCGCGCCCACGGCGTCCTCGTCGCCCTCGGTGCCCGCGGCGCTCTCAGCGTCCCCGGCACTCTCAGCGTCCCCGGTACCCTCAGCGTCCGCGGCGCTCTCAGCGTCCGCGGCACCCTCAGCGTCCCCGGCACCCTCAGTGCCCGCGGCATCCTCAGCGTCCCCGGCACCCTTAGTGCCCGCGGCATCCTCAGCGTCTCCGGGTACGTCGAGAGTCCCATCCTTCGTATTGTCGAGGACACCCGTGTCGAGAGCATCGCCGGAAGGCCCGAGCGGGCTTCCCGGCTGCTCCTCGGACTCCGTGGCGTCAGACGGCGAGTCAGACACACCATCGGCCTGAGCCAGGAGGTCGTCCTCCTGTCGTCCGGTTCTCTCGTCGTCACGTCTGTACTCGCTGCCGTCTGAGATTTTCACGTTCTCTCCTGCTCTTCCACGCCGCCCGGCCGTTCGCTCGCCTCTAAGCGAGCACCAACTAGAACGGGCAGGTTATCTCGAATCCCACGACGCTGGTGCCGCGTATCTGCTCGAGGCCGGTTCCCAGGGATTCAACGCTCTGAATCATGCTCTGGAGCCCCTCGTCGTCCTTGAGGTTCTCGACAAACGCACTGATGGCCTGGTCACCCTCGGGACCTCGACCTGCCAGGGCCACGCCTTCGATTATGATGCCCCTGAAAGAGCGGGACTTGCCTCTCGCTGCCTCTTCGGCATCCCTGAGGTCCGCAATGCTGACTCGTGTGAGCCACACACCGTCGGGCACCGCCCTGGCGATGCTCTCCCAGATCGGTGTGAGACAGATGCGAGCATCCACGATCTTCGCGAGGTCCTTCAGATGGGGCTCCGTCCTCCCGATGATCGTCTCGAGCTCGTCCTCGCTGGGAATGCCCGGATACTGGACGGTGAAATGCTCTCGGAGCTCGATGATCTCGGCCGCGTAGACATCGGCCATCCGAAGATCGGAGACCGAGACGGCGCCCATGCTCGCGAGAGTCAGACCCAGCGAAAGTGCGGAGAACGCCACAATGGCCGTGACGATCTTCTTCCTGCTCTCAGGGACTATCCGCTTACCTATGAAGTTGATGTCATACACTTGCTAGTTTGGATCCTTTTTCATTGCCAGTGCCGCCGCGAGCGATGAAATCGGGGCGAGCCTCTTAACCGCCTCCGCATCGAATCGCGCGTGGTCCACATGAACCCTGCAGCTGACGACCTGAAGACCTGCCATCTCGGAGATCGCATCACTGAGCCCGGGTACGATCGAGGCGCCCCCGCACATGAAGAGCGCGTCGACCTGCGTGCCGTTCCCCCTCGTCTGGTAGTACGTGAGCGAGCGGGAGAGCTCGCCAACCAATTGCCGAGTCACATGCTCGATTGCCCGTGCGGAAGCCAGCTCCCGCTCAGGCTCCATGATCTTCGCCGTCTCGGCGTCTTCCAGCGACACGGAAAGCGCGTTTGCAATGGCCTGCGTATAGTCGCTGCCACCGATCTCGATGTCGCGAACGAACGGGACAGTTCCCTTGTGCGCTATTCCGATGCTCGTGCTCGAGGCGCCTATGTCGATGACACCACAGGTCTCCGGCAGCCCCTCTTCCAGAAGCAGAGCGTCGAGCAGCACCAGCGCGTCGACTCCGACCACTCTGGGCTCGAGTCCGGCTTCTTCGAGCACGGCGATCTTGGCATCCACCGTCTCTTTGCGCGCGGCAACGAAGAGCACGTCCATCAGAGCCGACGTCGACTCCTCAGATTCGATGGATTCGATGACACAGTGGTCGAGGTAGGAACCGTGGAGCTCGAACCCGATGACCTGACTACCCTCGTACTTGAGAGCCCCGTCCAGCTCCGCCTTGCCCAGTGCGGGAAACCGCATACCTCTCACGGCAACCTTGCGTCCGCTGACCGAGATCGCGGTGCGGTTGGTCACCAGGTCCTTCCCCTCCAGGACAAGCGACATGGCCTTTCCGTACGCGGAGGACGATGCGTCGTCCGGGACGGCGACAACGGATATGTTCTCGAGTTCGAATGCCCTGGGAGAACCGGAAAGCTCAACGAGCTTCACCGAAGTGGAGCCTATGTCGACGCCCACCAACCCCCTGTGCTGTTCTGTCTTACGCAATTGGCTTCTGCTCCTGCTTCCCCGGAGAACACTCTGACTAGGTCTCCGCCCTCGTCTATCGTGACTACGATCGTCCCAACCTCCGACCCGAAGGGCGCCGTACTCTGCCCACCGTCGCACTTGACCGTGAACGCGTTCGCGGACGGAGCCCCGTCAAACATGTAGCACTCCGAACTGAAGTAGCGGCCCGCGAGGTCGTTGTTGCTGACGCCCAGAAGTCCTCCGTTCGTTACCTGTGCACCATCCGTGAAGAGCGATGGGTTTGCGAAGGTCCCATGCTCCACGTAGTAGATGCGCATGGCGCTTCGGATCATCCCGAGAGCGGTAACGGCCTCGGTGGATTTCGAGCGCTGGGGG
>JALGZG010000077.1 GCA_025782345.1 bacterium
GCTACCCCGGGACGCGAACGGAATTCCGGGTGGAACTGACAACACACGAACCACGGATGGTCCGCGAGCTCCACCATCTCCACAAGGTCGGCGCCCAAGTAGATCCCGGATGAGACGAGCCCACTGGATTCGAGCGTGCTCCGAAACTCGTTGTTGTACTCGTATCTGTGGCGGTGCCGCTCCCGCACGTCGCTCTCCCCGTAGACCTCGTGCGCCCGCGTGCCCTCAACGACGTGGCAATCGTACCCACCCAGCCTCATCGTGCCGCCCATGTTCACGATCGACTTCTGCTCGGGAAGCAGATCGATGACCGGGTGTTTTGTGTCCTGGTCGAACTCCGTCGAGTTCGCGCCCTCGAGCCCGCAGACGTTTCTCGCGAACTCGACGACCGCGCAGTGAAGACCCAGACAAATGCCGAAATACGGCACACCCTTACGCCGCGCATACCCCACCGATGCCACCTTCCCCTCGAACCCGCGTTGGCCGAAACCGCCCGGAACCAGCACGCCGTCGCAGTCCTCGAGCGCGCCGGACGCATCGCCCGCTTCCTCGATCTCCTCGACGTCCACCCAGACCAGGTTGACCCTGGCGTCGTTCTCCACTCCCGCGTGCACGAACGCCTCGCTGATGCTCTTGTACGAATCCTGCAGGTCGATGTACTTGCCGCAGATCGCGATGGACACCTCACGCGACGGGTTGCTCACCCGCTCGACGACCCCCTCTATCCTGCTGAGGTCGGCAGGCCCGGCTTCCATATCCAGCTTGGTGAGGACGAGTTCATCGAGACCGTCCTCGTGGAATCTCAAGGGTACCTCGTAGATCGACGGCACGTCGCGCGCGGCGATCACCTCGGCCATCTCGACGTTGCAGAAGAGCGCGATCTTCCTCTTGAGATCGTCGGTCAGAGGACGTTCGGTCCGGCAAAGGAGAATGTCAGGCTGGATGCCGATGTCGCGGAGCGCGCGCACGCTGTGCTGCGTCGGCTTGGTCTTCAGTTCCCCCGCGGTCTTGATGTAGGGAACGAGGGTCAGGTGGATGAACAGCACGTTCTCCTTCCCTTTGTCGAGCCGCATCTGACGAATGGCCTCGAGAAACGGGAGGCTCTCGATGTCGCCCACCGTGCCCCCGATTTCCGTTATGAGGACGTCGATGCCGCCGCTCAGGGCAACCCTGTCTATACGCTCCTTGATCTCGTTCGTCACGTGAGGGATGACCTGAACGGTCCCTCCCAGATAGTCCCCGCGCCGCTCCTTCGAGATCACGGCCTCGTAGATCTGGCCGGCCGTAATGTTGTTGTCCCGACCGAGTGCCTTCCCCACGAAGCGCTCGTAGTGCCCGAGGTCCAGGTCCGTCTCCGCGCCGTCGTCCGTGACGAACACCTCGCCGTGTTGGAACGGGCTCATCGTACCGGGGTCGACGTTCAAATAGGGATCACACTTCTGCAGCGTGACCGACAACCCCCTGCTCTCGAGAAGGTACCCGATCGACGCAGAGGCAATACCCTTCCCCAGAGCGGATACCACGCCACCCGTAACGAAGATGTGCTTTGGCATCGTGCCAACGCTCCTTTGTGAAGATATGTGAGGAGGAAAACCCCGTCAGGAATCACAGGGCGCTCATGCGCCTCTCGACCAGGGCGACGTCCGCCGGCCTGTCGACCGACAGCGTCTGCCGCTCGGTCAGAACCAGGCCGATTGCCATGCCGTTCTCGACGGCCCTGAGCTGCTCCAGGGATTCCCGGAGCTCCAGAGCCGCTCTCGGGAACGACGCGAATCGCTCGAGCGCCGCGCGCCGGAAGCAGTATATCCCAACGTGATGGAGATACAAAGGGCTAACGCCGGTCGATTCCAAGATGTGCGGCACCGGCGATCTGGAGAAGTAGAGGGCCCTTTCGCCACGCCCGGCGACCACTTTGACGACGTCCGGACTCCGGTAGCCCGCCTCGTCGTCCGCTCTGAAGGCCAGGGTCGACAGGTCGGCCGCGGCGTCCGCGGCGAGAGCCCCTACTGTCCGATCGATGTCCGCGGGGTGGATCATCGGCTGGTCCGCCTGGAGGTTGACGACCACGTCCGCCGTACAATCGCGGACGGCCGCCGCCACGCGGTCACTCCCGGTCGCGCACGGCTCCGTGACCATTACAACCCGGCCGCCGAACAACGACACCGCCTCTTCGACCTCGGCGCTGTCCGTTGCGACCATTACCTCATCGACGCTGGAGGCCTCGGCCAGCCTCTCGTACACGTGCTGCACGAGGGGTCTTCCGCCGACCGGCGCGAGCACCTTCCCCGGGAATCTCGT
>JALGZG010000348.1 GCA_025782345.1 bacterium
CGGCGCAGGTGCCGCTGGCAGAACTCTACAAGTACTCGACACATCTACGGTCCATCACGCAGGGCCGCGGCTTCTACGAGCAGGAGTTCTCGCACTACGAGCAGGTGCCGGGCGACGTCCAGGCGAAGGTCGTTGCCGAGTCCGAGAAGACGGAAGAAGACGCGTAGCGCTGGGAAGTCGGACGAGGCTCAGCGCTGGGAAGCTGACGCAACAGATCGCGGGCCGTCGCTGACCATCAGGCGCCCGAAGACGGAGGACAGGTATGTCGGGACACTCCAAGTGGGCCAGTATCAAGCACAAGAAGGGCGCCCTTGACGCCAAGCGCGGCAAGATCTTCAACCGCCACGCTCGGCTGATCGAGGTGGCGGCGCGGGCGGGCGGGGCTGACGTCGAGACGAACGTGAGACTCCGGTCCGAGGTGCAGGCCGCTAAGTCCGCGAACATGCCCAACGACAAGATCGATAAGGCCATCGCGAAGGGCGCGGGGCTGATCAAGGGTGTGATCTACGAAGAGGCGGTCTACGAGGCCTACGGTCCGGAGGGCGTGGCGCTGATGATCGACACGCTGACGGACAGCAAGAACCGAACGGTCGGCGAGATCCGCAACATCCTGGGCAAGCACAACGGACACCTGGGTGAGGGTGGAAGCGTAGCGTGGAACTTCACGCAGAAGGGCGTGATCACGATCCCGTCCAAGGGCCACGACGAGGACAGCATCCTCGAGGTCGTGCTCGAGGCCGGCGCCGAGGATCTCAGCGTCGAGGGTGACAGCTTCGAGATCACGACCGACCCGAAGGACTTCGCCGCGGTGCGCGACGCCCTGAACGCGGCCGGTATCACCTCGAGCCACTCCGAGGTCACGCGCATTCCCGGATCGACCGTCCAGCTTGAGCTGGACGCCGCGCGCAAGATCCTGAAGCTGGTAGACATTCTCGACGACCACGACGACGTCCAGAACGTCTCCGCGAACATCGATATCTCCGATGAGATAATGGAGACCCTCAAGAACGAGGGGTAGCGCCGTGCCCGGCAAGGTGCTAGTGCTCGGAATCGACCCCGGCAGCATCGTGACGGGGTTCGGTCTGGTCGAACAGGACGACGGCCACATGAGGCTTATCGCCTGGAGCAGCGTCAGGACCTCGTCCAAGGCGCCGCTGCCCGAGCGGCTCAGCAGGATCTACGCTGAGACCGCCCGGATGATCGAGGTGCACCGGCCCGACGAGATCGCCGTCGAGAACGTCTTCCAGGCAAAGAACGTCAGGTCCGCACTCAAGCTCGGCCACGCGCGCGGGGTGACGCTGCTCGCCGCCGCCCAGGCGGCACTTCCCATCTTCGAGTACGCGCCGCGCGAGGTGAAGCAATCGGTCGTCGGCACAGGATCTGCGACGAAGCTTCAGGTCGCAGCGATGGTCGAACGGCTCCTGGGACTCTCGGGGCAGAAGCTGCTCGAGGACGAATCCGACGCAGTGGCCGTCGCCATCTGCCACTTCCACAAACGGAACAACAGGACCGCGGCCGCATGATCTCAGAACTTAAGGGTAGCCTTCTCAGAAGAAGCCCGGCCAGCGTCGTTGTTGACGTCGGAGGCATCGGGTTCAGCATGCTCGTTCCGCTCTCGACGTTCCGCGAACTGGGCGACGAGGGGTCGGACGTGCACCTCTTCACGTATCTCCACGTTAGAGAGGATGCCCTGGACCTCTTCGCCTTCATCACGGAGGCCGAACGCTCTATCTTCCGCGCTCTGATATCGGTCTCGGGCATCGGCCCGAAGCTCGGCCTCGCCGTGCTGTCGGGGCTGTCCCCCGAGGTCTTCCATCGAGCCGTAGTCGAGGAGGACGTGGGGCTTCTGACGAGCGTTTCCGGGATAGGCAAGAAGACGGCCCAGAGGATGATAGTCGAACTCAAGGACAGGTTCTCCGGTCTCGACGTCTCGTCGATCGGCGGCGCCGGAAGCGGGAGAGAGGACACGGGCGACGCGGTTCGCGCGCTCGTATCACTGGGCATGAACCGGAACACCGCTCGCGAGGCCGTGCTGCGCGTGCAGAGCGACGCCGGCCGCGAGCTGCCGGTGGAGGAACTGGTCAGGCGTGCGCTCAGGAGGGGAGCCTAACGGATGAGCGAGACGACCGGGCGCGTGACCGCACCCGCCCCATCCAGCGACGACGTCAGGTTCGATACCAAGCTTCGGCCGGCCAGCTTCAGCGAGTTCGTGGGCCAGGAGACCCTCCTGCAAAATCTGAGGATCTTCATCCAGGCGGCGCGGAAGCGCGGGGAGCCGCTGGACCACTGTCTGTTCTACGGGCCACCGGGCTTAGGCAAGACCACGCTGGCGTACATCATCGCTACGGAGATGGGAACCGAGCTCGTCTCGACCTCGGGGCCGGTCATCGAGCGCGCCTACGACCTGACGGGCATCCTGACGAACCTCAAACGCGGTGACGTTCTCTTCATAGACGAGATCCACCGGCTCCAGCACGTGGTGGAGGAGTATCTCTACCCCGCGATGGAGGAGTTCTCCGTCGACATCGTTCTGGACAAGGGACCGTCCGCCAGAAGTGTCAAGCTCAACCTGGAGCACTTCACGCTCGTGGGCGCGACGACCAGGGCCGGGCTCCTGACGTCGCCGCTCAGGTCGCGCTTCGGCGTGGCGCAGCGGCTGAACTACTACGACCCGGAAGAGCTGGCGCGGATCGTCCTGAGATCGGCCGGCATCCTCGGCGTGCCCATCACGGATGACGGTGCCCTCGAACTCGCGCGACGGGCGAGGGGGACCCCCAGGATCGCAAACAGGCTCCTGCGTCGTGTGCGCGACTTCGCCGAGGTGGAGGGGGACGGACGGGTTACCGCGGAGGTCGCTCACGAGTCGCTCCTGAAGCTCGAGGTGGACGAGCGCGGGCTCGACGAGATGGACCGGCGTATTATGGAGGCCGTCATCAGACGCTTCAGCGGCGGGCCGGTCGGTGTGAAGAGCCTCGCCGTGGCGGTTGGCGAGGAAGCCGAGACCATCGAGGAGATCTACGAGCCGTTCCTGATCCAGGAGGGGCTTCTCAAGAGAACGTCGCGAGGGCGAGAGGCGACGCCCGCGGCGTACGAGTATTTCGGGGAGGTCACGGTCACGGGGCAGGGGGAGCAGGAGAAGCTCCTGTAGGCGTGGCGGCGGCTGCTCGCAAACCGGGCCGCAGGTGGCCCGCCCCACCGCCATCCACGCGGCGACTGCACCACGCCTGAGCTTGCGACGGGCCGAGCGGGCCGTCGCCCGAGCAGTTGGAGTCCGGTTGGCGATGCGTGCCCTCCGCAGCCGCCGTTGCGAGCAGTTGGAGCCCGGCGGCTGCGGGGGGCGCGTATCGCCACTCGAGGGTTCGCCTGGCATGAAGATTCTCCTACACATCTGCTGCGGGCCGTGCGCCCTCGTTCCGATGCGAGAACTCCTCGCGGCGGGGCACGAGGTCGCGGGCGCGTTCGTCAATCCGAACATCCACCCGTACCGTGAGTTCGAGAGCAGACGCGAGGCGGCGCGGCTGGCGTGCGCGGCGCTGGATGTCGCGATGGTCCGCGAGGACGGTTACGGGCTGACCGAGTTCCTGCGCGCCGTCGTCGGGCACGAGAACGAGCGGTGTCCCCTCTGCTACGCGATGAGACTGGACCGCGTGGCGGAGTTGGCGAAGTCGCTCGGGTTCGACGCCTTCTCGACGTCGATGCTCATATCGACGTACCAGGACCACGAGGGCATCCATCAGGCGGGGGAGGCCGCGGCGGAGGCTCACGGAGTCGAGTTCGAGTACCGCGACTTCCGCCCAAAGGTGATGGAGGGCGTGAAAGTCTCGAAGGAGATGGGGCTCTACCGGCAGCAGTACTGCGGCTGCATCTACAGTGAGTGGGAGCGCTACAGGGAGTGAAGACCTCCGATTTCGACTACGAGCTCCCGAGGGAGCTCGTCGCACAGTACCCGGCGGACAGACGCGATGAGTCCCGCCTTCTGGTTGTCAGGCGGGACGGAGGCGCACTGGAGCACCGCCTGTTTCGCGACATCGGGGATTACCTCGAGCCCGGCGACGTGCTTGTTATCAACGAGAGTGAGGTCATCCCGGCTCGTCTGCTGGGCCGCAGGAGCGGAGGCGGCCGGGCCGAGATGTTCCTTCTTCGCAACCTCGGGGACCATCGCTGGGAGGTTCTCGTACGCCCCGGCGCCAGGATCCGGGAGGGGGCGGAGCTCTCCTTCGGTGACGGGCAGCTGACGGCGCGCGTCCTGGAGGTCCTCCCGGACGGGAAGCGCGTGGTCTTGCTCTGGGCTCCGGGAGATATCGCGGCGGCGGCCGAGAGGTTGGGGGCCGTCCCGCTGCCGCCCTACATCAACAGGGAGCCCGAGGCGACGGACAGCCTGCGCTACCAGACGGTCTACGCCCGCGTTCCGGGGGCGGTGGCCGCGCCCACCGCGGGGCTTCACTTCACCGAGGAGCTTCTGGCTGAACTCGGCGCTGCCGGCATTGCAGCGGCGGCGCTCACACTCCACGTCGGTATAGGGACGTTCCGTCCGGTCTCGGTCGAGGACCCGGCCGACCACCCGATGGAGAGCGAGCGCTTCGAGCTTCCCGTGGATGCCGCGGAGGCGATCAACGCGGCTCGGGACGGCGGCGGGAGAGTGGTCGCGGTCGGGACCACGTCCGTTCGGACGCTCGAGTCCGTTGCAGGGGAGGACGGACATGTAGAGTCCGGGTCCGGTTCTACGAACCTCTTCATCCGGTCGCCCTACCGTTTCAAGTGCGTCGACGTACTTCTCACCAACTTCCACCTCCCGAAATCGACTCTCCTCATGCTCGTGTCCGCGTTCGCCGGGCGAGAGCGCGTCCTCGACGCGTACGCCGAGGCCGTGAGGGAGCGCTACCGGTTCTACAGCTACGGCGACGCGATGCTGCTGCTCTAGCCGGGCAGGCGCGGCGCTCTTCCCGCAAGCACGTGTGTTTCCGTCAATCCACTGTTTCCGTCAATCCACTTGACAGTCTCAGAGCTTGCGCATACAGTACGCGGGTCCCCGTCGGGCGTACGGGGAGCCGGAGGTTGCCTTGCTTGAGTTCCGGATCGTTGCTGTCGATGCGGAGACGAAGGCGCGGGCCGGGGAACTCGTGACGCCCCATGGTGTCGTTGAGACTCCAGTCTTCATGCCGGTTGGCACTCAGGCGACCGTGAAGACGCTTGCCCCTTCCGATCTCGAGGAGATCGGCGCACAGATCATTCTGTCCAACGCGTATCATCTATACCTGCGTCCTGGCACCCAGCTCATCAGGGAGGCCGGTGGGATCCATCGCTTCATGGGATGGGACCGCGCCATCCTGACCGACAGCGGCGGTTTCCAGGTGTTCAGTATTGCGCGTCTCAACCGCGTCACCGACGACGGGCTGGAGTTCCAGTCCCACCTCGACGGTTCCCGCCACTTCATGTCCCCGGAGCAGAACGTCGCCATCCAGCGCGACATAGGGGCCGACATCATCATGGCCCTGGACGAGTGCGTTGCATACCCCGCGGAGAGGAGCTACGCGGCCCGCTCGCACGAACTGACGCTCAAGTGGGCGCGACGGGCTCTCGACGCATGGCGCGAGGCCCCTGGCGAGCAGTCGCTCTTCGGGATCGTGCAGGGGGCGACCTACGCGGACCTGCGCAGGGAGTCCGCGGCGGCGCTGGCGGGGATGGAGTTCCCCGGCTACGCCATCGGAGGGCTGGCTGTCGGCGAGCCCAAGGGGGCCATGCGGGAGATGGTTGACGCCGCGGTGGAGGAGCTTCCGGAAGCGAAGCCCCGCTACTTCATGGGGCAGGGTTTCCCCGAGGACATCATCGGCTCCGTGGTCCAGGGCATTGACATGTTCGACTGCGTCATGCCCACCCGCAACGCGCGGAAGGGCTCGGTGTTCACGTCGCGCGGCAAGCTGGTTGTCAAGAATGCCGCCAGCGCCTGTGACCACGGTCCGATGGACCCCGAGTGCACCTGCTACGCGTGCCGGAACTTCTCAAGAGCCTACATCAGACACCTGTTTGCCGCGGACGAGATGCTCGGCGCGCGGCTGGCGTCGCTTCACAGCCTGACGTTCTACGTGACGATGATGCGGGAGATGCGAGCCGCCATAATCGAAGGGGATTTCGGCGACTGGCGGCGGTCGTTCCTATCCAGATACGAAGAGGGCGGTCGTGGGGTGGAAGTGAACTGACAGACGGACGGAGGCGAGATGTACTACGACATGGCCAACCTGGTTGACAGTGTCGCGACGGGATCCGGCGGGAAGATAGTGCTACTGGTCGCGGACGGGGTCGGTGGCCTGCCGCACCCGGAGACCGGGCTCACCGAACTCGAGACCGCGCGGACACCCAACCTGGACGCCCTGGCGCGGGAATCCTCCTGCGGTCTGCACGTGCCGATCGCGCCTGGCATAACGCCCGGCAGTGGCCCGGCGCACATGGCGCTCTTCGGCTACGACCCGGTCCGTTACAAGATAGGTCGAGGCGTTCTCGAGGCGCTGGGGATCGGGTTCGACCTCAGGCAGGGCGATGTGGCGATTCGTGTCAACTTCGCGACCGTGGACGAAGAGGGGCGTATCACCGACAGGCGCGCGGGGAGGATCCCGACGGAGAAGTGCGAGGAGCTGACGGCCCGGTTGGACCAGATCCAGCTACCGATGGTCGAGCTGTTCGTGCGGCCCGTGAAGGAGCACAGGGCTGTCATCGTGCTGAGAGGCGCAGGGCTAGCCGGAGGGCTGAAGGACACCGACCCGCAGGCGACCGGCGTGCCGCCGCTCCCGATCGAGATCACGGATGGTGCGCAGGAGAAGACCGCGGATCTGCTGAACGCCTTCCTGGCCGCGGCGGGGGAGCTTCTCAAGGAGGAGCCTGCGGCCAACGCCATCACGATGCGGGGCATCGCGGCGCTCGAGGAGATACCGTCGGTGGGCGAGCGATTCAGGATCAGGGCAGCGGCACTGGCCGGATACCCGATGTACCGTGGAGTCGCGGGGCTCGTCGGCATGGACGTCCTCCCGAAAGTGGAGACGGCCGACGAGGTGGAGGAGGCCCTGTGCGCGGCGTACCGGGACTACGATTTCATCTTCGTTCACTTCAAGAAAACTGACTCGACCGGCGAGGACGGCTCGTTCGATGCGAAGGTCGCGGCCACTGAGGAGCTGGACGAGGTGGTGGCACGTGTCAGGGGCGTCGGTCCGGACGTGCTGCTGGTGACAGGCGACCACTCGACACCGTCGGCGATGGCGATGCACAGCTGGCATCCGGTGCCGGTGCTTGTGCGCGCCGCGAGCGCTCGCGTGGACGACGTCGCGACGTTCGGCGAGTCAGCATGTCTGCGCGGGTCGCTGGGCACCGTCCGTGCGGTCGACCTGATGCCGCTCATGCTGGCGCACGCGGGACGGCTGGCGAAATTCGGGGCGTAGAGGAACCACCATTGACAGCACACGGCGAAATGCCGCGTTCCAGAGAACTGCTGCTCGCCATCGTGAGCGGGGCGTGCCTCGTTCTTGCGTTCCCGCCGATCGACCTCGTGCCCGCGGCGTTCGTCGCGCTCATTCCGCTCTTCTACATCATCAGGAATGCGAGAGGGGGCGGGTTCTGGAACGGATTCCGTCCGGGCTTCATCGCCGGGATCACGTTCTTCCTGCTGCTTCTGTACTGGCTGGCGCTCCTCTCATCTGATCAGATGGACAACCCGGTCGTGATGAGTGGGCCGCTCTTCCTGCTGGTGCTTCTGCAGTCCTTCTATTGGGGGCTCTTCTCGGCCGCCGCGTCGTTCGTCGGGCACAGGACGCGCATTCCGTGGTTCGTGATCCTGCCCGTGCTCTGGGTTGCCTTCGAGCAGCTGCGGTCGCTCGGCGTGCTCGGTTTCACCTGGGGCGCGCTGGGCTACGCGGCCGTCAACGTGCCGAGGGCCATCCAGTTCGCGTCCGTCACGGGCGTCTTCGGGGTCTCGCTCTGGCTCGCGCTTTCAAACGCGCTCGTCCTGGAGATCGCGTCCGGGCGCAGGCGCCGAGGCGCCCTCGCGGCCGCTCTTGTCGCGGCGCTGTTGCTGCCGGTCCTGCACGGAACCCTCGTGCTGCGTGAGGCCGGGGGCGGACAGGGCGGGGAGGGCGCCGGGAGGAGCATGCGGGTCGCGGTCATCCAGCCGAACATCTCAGCTGCGACCAAATGGGACGCGCGCTACAAGAGCGAGAGCTTCGAGACGTTGGGCAGGCTGTCGCTCCAGGCCGCGGACCGGAAGCCGGACCTGATCGTCTGGCCGGAGACCGCGGCGCCCAGCTACCTGCTCTATGAGCCTGACGACCTGGCGCTCGTCGCGGCCGTCGCGCGTCAGGCGGATATCCCGATACTGACGGGCTGCCCAAACCTGGTCCCGGGGAGTGCGGAAGAGGGGACGGGCAGGCCACTGAACAGCGTTCTCCTGATAGACACCGACGGGATTCCCAAAGCTGCCTACAGTAAGATGAAGCTCGTTCCGTTCGGTGAGGCCATACCGTTCGAGACCGTCATTCCGTTTCTCAAGGAGCTGGATTTCGGCGAAGCGGATTTCTGGCCCGGCAGTGAGCGCGTGGTCTTCAAACACCCCGATGGCGCCTTCTCAGTCCTCATCTGCTACGAGTCGACCTTCCCACGTCTGGCACGCCGGTTCGTCGCCGGCGGCGCAGAACTCCTGGTCAATGTCACCAACGACGTCTGGTACGGACGCTCGTCGATGCCGTTTCAGCACGCATCCATGGCCGTCATGCGGGCCATCGAGAACAGACGCAGCCTCGCGCGGAGCGCCAACAGCGGGGTTTCGATGCTGGTAGATCCGTACGGGCGCGTGATGGCGCGCATGGGGATCTTCGAAGAGGGCTTTCTTGTGGAGAGGCTGCCCGTCGTGAGTGACAGGACCTTCTATACGGCGTACGGGGACGTGTTCCCCTGGGGCGCGATGCTCGCGGGCGGGCTGATGCTGGTGTTGGGCCTGTCCGGGGCGGTCAAGCAGCATGCACGGCCACGGGGACGGAGGGGCTGAATGAAGTCTCACTAATTGGGCAGGAACCGAATATCGATACGGAGCTGAGCATTGACAGACGCGCGGGTCTCGACGAGATCCGCGCAATTCGCGACGTGGGGGTGTGGTCGGGAGTCAGTCCCGCTCCCGGGGCTCCCGGCAACCGCTTGCGTCTGCTGGGGTTGGAGGCCTCCGCGCGTCCCCAGCATGGCATGGAACTTGCATTTCACCGGGTCGAGCTTCCCCAGACAGGAGGCTCGCGGCAACTGCCTTGAGGGGCATGGGAGGTCTGGATGTCCACATACTGGGGACTTGTGAAGGCGCGTGGTCTGGAGGGCACGAGGCGGCGTGTTCTTTCCGTGGGCCCGTACTCGCTGTCGGTGCGCGGGTCTGCACTCGTCGGCGTGATTGGCATGATCACGGCCGTTCTGCTGGTCGGGATAGCCATCTTCATGCTCGGGCACGCCGAGGGCGACGTGGTCGAGTACGCGGTCGATGACAGCAGGGCATTCTACATTGCGGAAGGCGGGCTTGAGCGCGCCAGGGGCTACCTCGCGGCGCTGGAGCTGGATGACCCGAACGAAGATCCTGTCGGGACGAGCTTCTCGGGACAGGTGCCGGGCAGTGGGTCCTACCATGTGGAGGTGGTGGAGGATGTGAGCGGCGGAAGCTGGCTGGACGCCTACGAGGTTATCTCGACGGGCGAGAAGGACGGCGTGCTGCGGCAGGTCAAGGCGACGGTGATAGCCGAGACGTTCGCGATGTACTCGTGGTTCATCGAGAGCGATGGCGGTGGCTACTCATGGTTCCGGTCCGGCGAGCGCTTCGAGGGCCCGATTCACGTCAACGGTGACTTGAGGATTGACGGTGACCCCTGGTTCGGGGGCCACGTTCGTGCCGCGGGAGGTCTGACCCTCAAGGAAGGCAGCAATCCGACCTTCCTGAGGGGCTACGAACTCCACGTAGATCCCATCAGTCTGCCGACCAGAGCCCACGTATTCGCCACGGTGAAGGCGGCGGCTCACAGTGGTGGGTTGCCTCTGGATCCCATGGGGAACAAGACTTACTACGAGGTACTACTGGGCGACCCTTACGTAGGAGCGTTCAGTTATCAGGGGTACAACGAGGACGGCAGCAACCACGGTCTCGGCGGCTGGGTGGATATCTCGGGTCTCAACGGCGCCGTCTGGTTCGGCGAGGACATCTACATCGAAGGGACGCTCGACGGGCAGCTGACCATCGGCGTTGACGGCAGCATACACATCACGGATGACATCCTCTACGCCGGGTCGACTCCGGGGAACGGTCCCGATCCTGACTGCGACGACATGCTCGGGCTCATCGCGGCCGGACACGCGAAGGGCGATATCATCATCGACTACACCATTCCGAACCAGAACGACTGTGAGGTCCATGGTGTCATGATGGCTCTCCAGAAGACCCTCAAGGCCGAAGACTACCAGCATCATCCACTTCGCGGTGACTTCATCCTGTACGGCGGCGTGTTCGCGGAGTACGCCGTCCACCTGGCGGAGTATAGGGACGGCGTGGTTTCCTCGGGTTACGGCAGGGACTACCACTTCGACCCGCGCGTGGCGTCGATGCCGCCACCGTTCTTCCCGTTCGCGGGGACCTTCTCCATTGTGACGTGGGAAGAGGTCGTGCCACCTGAGGTCTGATCCGAACCGGACGCCGCGGGGCACTGGAGCCGCGCGGTAAGGACGTGAGCTATGAGACACCTGAAAGCACGCACACTGAGACAGTCGACGCCGCTGGTGGAGCGGAAGAGCACGCCGCCGGGCGGCCGTGGCTCCGCTCTGGTCGGAGTGATGGCCATTACCACGGTCGTGCTCCTGGTTGGCGTTGCCATCTTCACACTCGGCAACTCGGAGAGCGACATCGTCGAGTATGCGGTCGATGACGCGCGCGCTTTCTACGTTGCTGAGGGCGGGCTCGAACGGGTGCGGGCATGGCTCGGAGATCTCATGGAGAGTGACCCGAGCGCCAATCCCGTGGGAATGGTGTTCGAGGATCAGGCTCTCGGCGGTGGGCGCTACACCGTGCAGGTCGTCGATGATCCGAGCATCGGCAGCTGGCTTGTGGCGTACGAGGTCGTGTGCACCGCTGAGGTCGACGACGCGACACGTCGGATCAGGACCATCATGGTCCCCGAGACCTTCGCGAAGTACCAGTGGTTTGCCGAGGGTGGAGGGTGGCGGTGGTTCTGCACGGGAGAGAGGTTCGAGGGGCGGGTGCACGTCCAGGACGACCTCCTGATCGACGGTGACCCGTGGTTTGGCGGCAGGGTGACGGTCGGAGGTGGTCTCACGATGGAGGAAGGGAGCGGCCCGACCTTTGTGGAGGGCTACGAGCTGAACGTCGGCGTGATCCCTCTGCCCGGTGTTGCCGACATTGACGAGGGAGTTAAAACGGCCGCGCTGAACGGGGGACTTCACGCGGGGATACTGCCCAAGCTAAAGGACTTCTATCACGTGGCGCTGGGATCCCCGTCGCCGGGCGAGCTGACATACGAGGGACGTCGGCCGCAGGGCCCAGGCTATCTGAGCATAGATGGTCCCCACATCGTCAACATCTCGTCGCTGAACGGCGCGGCATGGTTCGAGGAGCCGGTAGCGGTAGAGGGAATACTGGACGGCCAGCTCACCATCTACGCGGACGGCGATATCCAGATCTGGGACGACATCCTCTACGACGCGTCGACGCCGGGCGCCGGACCGGACCCGGAATGCGACGACGTGCTCGGGCTCATTGCCGGCGGTGACATCGAGATCTCCTACACGGTGCCCAACCAGAGCGACTGCGAGATACACGGGGTGATGATCGCTCTGGACGCGGACGTGCAGGCAGAGAGGTATACGAAGTACGACCCGAGGGGCAGCCTGATCATCTACGGTGGAGTCATTGCGCAGGAGAGCGTCCTCTGCGGGCAGTTCGAAAACGGCTACTGCGTGCACGGCTACGAGCGCGACTACAGGGTTGACCCGAGACTTACAAGGATGCCTCCACCGTTTTTCCCGGTGATCGGGAGGTACCTCGTCTACTCGTGGGAGGAGATCGATCCTCCTGAGGCTTGATGTGTTCAGGGAGAAGGCAGTGACCAGAAGGCGACAGAAATTCCAGGACGAGCAAGAGCGCCAGGACGAGGGACGTCAGGCCGACCTGGCCCTCCACGGCAAGCGGTTCGGTGAACTGCTCATCGAGGCCGGCGTGATAACCGCCGGTGACCTCGAAAGCGCGCTCGAGACCCAGCACGAGACCGGCGAGCGGCTCGGAGAAGCTCTGGTCAAGCTGGAGCTGGCCACGGAAGTCGACATCGTCGACGCTCTCGCGGGCCAGCTGGGCATCGGGGAGTTCGACCCGGTGGTCGCCGGGACGATCGATCCCGACATCGTGCTCACCATCCCGGAACACATGGCCAGGCACCATCATGCACTGGCGGTCGCGCGAATGGGCAATGAGCTCATTGTCGCGATGTCGGATCCGCTCGACCTCGTCGCGATCGATGACCTGGAAGTAGCGACGAAGTGCGAGCTCTCCATTCAGGTGGGGCTCGAGAGTGACATCGAGAGCGCCATAACCACGGCGTACCGCACCGCGACGGCCGACCAGAACCTCGAGGACGTCATCGAGGGCGCCAGGGTCGAACTGGGCATCCAGGATTCCAGCGCGCTCGAGGAACTCTCGGAGGACGAACTGAGGGAGCGGGCGGAGGACGCCCCCATCGTCAAGCTCGTCAATCTGATCCTGGGGCAGGGCATCGCCGAGCGAGCGACCGACATACACATCGAGCCGCTCGAGAAGAAGGTCGTTGTGCGCTACCGAGTGGACGGCGTCCTCTACGATGCTACGACGCCCCCCAAGCGCTTCCAGGAGGCCATCGTTGTCAGGATCAAGATCCTCTCGGACATGAATGTGGCCGAGAGACGCGTACCGTTGGACGGTCGCTTCACGGCGAGATTCGAGGACCACGACGTGGACGTCAGAGTCTCCACGTTGCCGACCATTTACGGCGAGAAGGTGGCCATGCGGCTGCTGCACAAGTCCGCGACGATCGTCGGTCTTGCCGAGCTTGGTTTCGAGGAGGACGCACAGGCGACCTTCCGCAGGGCGCTCAAGCGCCCCTACGGCATGGTGCTGATCAGCGGTCCGACCGGCTGCGGCAAGAGTACCACGCTCTACGCCGGCATGGGTGAACTGGACCGCGTTGGAAGGAACATCACGACCCTGGAGGACCCGGTCGAGTATCACATAGACCGCGTCAACCAGGTGAACGTCAACAGGAAGGCCGGGATGACGTTCTCGACCGGTTTGAGGTCGATCCTCAGGCAGGACCCGGACATCATCATGGTGGGTGAGGTGCGTGACCTCGAGACGGCAGAGCTGGCCATCAGGAGCGCGCTGACCGGCCACCTGGTCCTCAGCACGGTCCACGCGAACGACGCGGCCACAACGGCGACGAGGCTCGTCGACATCGGAATCGAGCCCTATCTGGTGACGAGCGCCATCCATCTCGTCATGGCTCAGCGGCTCGTCAGAAGGATCTGCCCGCACTGCAAGGAGCCGTACAAGCCCGACCCGAAGGCCGTGATGGCGCTCGTGGGTGAAGCCTGCGAGGGCGCGGTCTTCTACAGGGGCGCGGGATGCAAGCAGTGCAAGGGACGCGGCTTCCTCGGAAGGACGGCCATCTTCGAGATGCTCGAGATCACGCCTGAGCTATCCGAGCTCGTTATGAAGGGTGTATCCGCGGACATATTGCGAAGGAAGGCGCTCGAGGCCGGGTTCGTGACACTCAGAGAGAACGCGGCCAAGAAGACTCTGGACGGCATCACCACGGTAGAGGAGGCGCTGGGCGTCTCCACCGAGACGACGTAGCAGCGAAGCACGCACGCAGGAGGAAACAACCTTGACACGGTTCGAGTACGTAGCCAAAAGCACGTCGGGCGCGCAGAGGAGCAGCTTCCTATACGCGGAGTCAGCTGCGGCTGCGGCAGACATCCTCCACAGGGACGGGCTGGTGGTGCTCTCCATTCGTGAGATGAAGAGGCCGGTCCGGGAGATGACGAAGTCGCAGACCACGCGGTTCTTCGAGGGGCACGTCCCCGCCGGATCGGTCGCGCTGTTTACGAAACAGCTGACGTCCATGCTTAACGCGGGGCTTCCTCTGACGCGGGCGCTCTACGGCCTGGCAAGGGACGAGGCCAACCGGACATTGAGTGATGTCCTGGTGCGCGTGGCCTCGAATATCGAGGGTGGCGAGACGCTTTCATCGGCGATGTCGAGGCACCCTGGAGTGTTCCCGCGGCTCTACATCAGCATGGTCAAGTCGGGCGAGCAGAGCGGGAAACTCGTCACCATCATGCGCCACCTCGCGCGGTACATGGACAGGACCGAGGCGGTGAAGCGCAAGGTGCGGTCCGCGATGACCTATCCCACCTTCGTGGTGGGCTTCTCGGTCATCGCAAGTTCCGTGCTCTTCCTCAAGATTGTCCCGATGATGGCGGGAATCTACGCGAAGCTCGATGCCGAGCTGCCCATGCCGACTCAGATAGTCATCAAGGCCAGCAGCATTGTCGGGCGGTACATCTGGGTTCCGATACTGCTGCTCATCGTGCTGATAGTCATCTGGCGTGTGATGATGAGGAACGCTGCCGGCAGGTATGTTCTGGACTCTTTCAAGCTGAGACTCCCGATCTTCGGACGGATACTCAGGAAAGTCGTGATTGCCAAGTTCCTGCGGACCCTCGGAGTCCTCGTGGAGAGCGGACTCCCCGTCCTGGACGCGCTGGAGCTGGCGGGTGGGTCGTCGGGCAACGAGGTGGTGGTCCGGGCCTCCGGCAAGATCGGCAACATGGTGTCGCACGGCTCGAGTCTCTCGAAGAGCTTTGGGTCCACCGGTGTCTTCCCGGAGATCGTGGTGCAGATGGTCTCGACGGGTGAGGAGACGGGCACGCTGGGCGAGATGCTCGCTAACCTGTCGGATTACTACGACGAGCAGGTTGGCACGTCGATCGAGGGGCTGTCTTCGATCCTCGAGCCGCTTCTCATCGTGCTCATTGGTGGCATCATTGCTCTGATGCTGGTCGCGATGTTCCTGCCGGTGTTCCACCTCGGCGGAGCCATCCGCCAAGGCATGATCAGGTCAGGGTGACACGCGGCACGCCGTTCGAGGTCGCGGGCACGCTATGTGCTAGGTGGAGAGTGTCAATGAAATCAAGGGATGTATGGGAATTCAGAGGTTGAAAGGAGGTGAAAGAGAATGAGTATGCTGAGGAACAGCAAGGGCTTCACGCTCGTGGAGCTCATGGTTGTAGTCATCATCGTGCTCGTGCTCGCTGGTATTGCCGTCCCGGTCTACATCCACTACATCCAGGAGGGCAAGAAGAGCGAGGCGTACGCGGTTATCGACTCGATTAAGAGTGGAGCGCTCGTGTACTTCCAGAAGAACGACTCGTACACGGGCGGCACGCTGGACAACTGGCTGGCGAGAGATGACACCGACAACGCGACGTACTTCACGTACGTGCTGTCTCTCCAGACCGACGCCGGCTTCGTGGCGACGGCTACCGTCAACGGCGGCTGGGGTCCACTCGGCGCGACGGTTGTCTGGACTCACGCAGGCGCCAGCGCTCCCGCGGGCGATGCTGGTCAGGGTGTGTTTACTGAGGCGGGTTGGTAACAGCTTCGGGGCCGGGACCCCGTGGGGTCCCGGCCCGCTACCCCCAGGGGCGGAACCAGGAAAGGCATGAAGGTGAGCTTCAGACTGAGAAGCGAGAGCGGCTTCAGCTTGATGGAGGTCATGATCTCGGTGGTCGTGTTCTCCATAGCCATCGTCTTCCTCTACCAGATGCTCTTCAGTGGACGTATGCAGGTGGAGTTCGAGGGAGAGAGGAGGGTGGCTGCGAAGGCAGCCGAGCTCAAGATCGAGGAGCTCAAGTACGCGGGCTATGGTTCCAGCGATGCAGCGGCTGACTGGACGAGCCTGACGATGGACATCGGGACGCACCCCGGCAACCGGCGCATCGTGCTGGACGACAGAGGCACGCCCGATGCACAGGACGACTTGGCCGGGATGATCAGGTGGACGGTCAGAGACACGCAGTGGTTGGACTCCGGGATCACTACCGAGGCCAAGGTCGTCGATCTCACACTGCGGTGGCCGGAGAACTGGATGCGCGACAGTGTCCGAATCGTGACGGTGGTGGCGAGATGACAAAGAGACTGAGAATGCACGGGTCGGTAACCGGTGGGCGTCTCGCGACCAATGCGGGCATGACCATGGTTGAGGTCCTGATCGCCGGATTCATCGGCACCGTTGTTCTCCTTGCGGCGTTTACCATGTACCTGACTTCCATGGAGACGTGGAACCTGTCGGGCGCCAGACTTGCGCTCCAGCGCAATGGTGACCGCGCTGTCAAGAGGATCGCGTTCGATATACGGCACGGCGACACGGTGATAGTCGGCGCGGACTCGACATCGATCGCCGTCACGAGGACGATATCCGGCGCCACAGCCGTGCAGGCGACGTATGCCCTCATCGGTGACCAGGTGGTGAACCAGCACGGCACGGTTCTCACGGGCGACGTGACGGATCTGCGATTCTCCTCTGGCAACGGCGCCAAGGTCTGGATTAGCATGACGCTCGCTGACGACATGGGGACAACGGCGGTGTCGTTCGACGACCAGAGAGTGGAGATCAATTCGGTAGCGGTGTGCCGGAACGAACCGATTCCGTAGCGAGATCAGGAGGTATAGACAGTGTTCGGCGGGTCCCGGAAATTCGTCACAGGTCTGGACGTGGGTGCCGAGAGCGTGAAGGCCGTGACGTTGCGGCACACGGGCGACGGGGTCAGCCTCGTGGGCATTGCGCTGGCGGAGATCGACTACCCGAGCGTGAACAGAAGCGCGACCGATGAGGGCGCCAACGGCGCGCGCATCGACGCGATCAGGAGTGCGCTCAAGGCCTCCGGTACCGACATTTCGGCGTCCTGTCAGGTGGTCACGGCCGTCGGGGGGCCCAGCGTCAACGTCAAACACGTGTCCTTCCCGACGATATCCAACCCCAGCCTGGCGGAGTCCATCGGCTGGGAGGCCAAGAAGCACGTGCCCTTCGGCGCCTCGGAGTTCGTGCTGGATTTCCAGCCGCTGGCGCGCGAGGCGGGCGAAGAGGCCGACGAGATGCACGTTCTTCTCGCTGCCGTGGAACAGCGTCACATCGACAGTCACGTCGGGTTGGTGTGCGATGCAGGTGTGGAGCCCTTCGCCGTCGATATCGTGCCGCTCGCTCTCATGAATGAGCTTGGTGCGGAGGGGCTGGTCGGCGACGGTACCGTGGCGTCCGTCGAGATAGGGGCGAGCACCCTGAGCGTGTCCATCTACCGTTCCGGGGGACTTCTCCTTGTGCGCTCGGTTCGAATGCCGATTACCATGGCCGCCGGCAACGCCGCCGCGTCCGGGGGCGAAGGTGAGAGCGAGGAAGCGCGTCGCCAATGGCAGACGTTCGTGCTCAAAGAGGTGCGGCGTTCCCTGGCCTTCTACAACAGCGAGACCGGGAGACGCGGCATAGACAAGGTCTACCTGAGCGGCGGGCGTGCGCTGGCCGAGGGTGTGGCGGAGCGCTTCACGAATGCACTGAAGGTTCCGACGGAGGTCCTCAATCCGCTCAAGAACCTGGCCGACGCCAAGATCGATATCGAGAGTCTGCTACCCCAGGGCCCGAGATTCGCCCTGGCGATGAGCTTGGCGAGGAGGGCGTAGCCCGGTGCTCTTCAAGATCAACATGTACCGCCTGCGGAACGAGCGGGCCGTCGAGATCAGACGGAAGCTGCGCCACCTCGCGTTGGTCGTTTTCCTGGTCGGCGTCAGCATCGTGGTTTCCGGGCTCTTCATCTTTGCGATCGTGCTGACTCAGCAGGAGATAGCGGGTAAGGTCGCCCGCATCGAGACGGCCAATGCTGCACTGCGGGAAGCGCTGGGCGGAGTGACGGCCGCCATCTCCGACGAGGAACTGAGTCTCATCAGGACCCGCGCCGTCCAGACAAGGTGGAGCAACGTCCTTGCGGCGTCCGCCAGGCTCGCTACACATGAGCTCTGGTTCACACAGGTCAGGTTCAGTGAGGGGTCACTGGTCGGTGCCCGGGGCAGAACGCCTGGGTTCCATGTGAAAGGGCGACTTCGGGCGGGGCGCAAGGAGGAGAGCCTCGCCAAGCTTATGGAGTTCCTCTCGGCCGTGAGGGACGAACCGGTTTTCGCGGAGAGCTTCTCGGAGGTCAAGCTGGTGACTTCCAGATGGAAGCAGACGACGGACGACGAGTACATGGAATTCGAGATATTCTGCCCGTTGGGCGATGAGTGAGGGGGCAGGGGCGAACAATGGGAATTCGTAGCTGGTTGGGCGTTGTAGTTATCGTAGTTATCTGTGCACTTCTCTTCGTGGCAGACGGCACGCTGTACCGTCCTCGCAGGGAGAGGCTCAGGGAACTGACCCGTGAGCTTGCCATCGCTGAGAGCGAGCACGCGTACGTCGCCGGGCATTCGATCGAGCTCGAACGGATTCTCGACCTCCTGCCCGCCGACGTGGACGGGGTGAACGAGGGGGAGCAGCAGTTTCTGTCCAACATCAGCCAGCAGCTTCAGGGCGCCGGCATGGTTCTGACACGCGTGGAACCTCGACGCGTGCAGGAGGATGGGTCCTACACTCGCCGTACGTTCAAGCTGGAGGTCGAGGGTGGGTACAGGGAGTTCGCCAATTTCCTCAGGTATATGGAGCTCTTGCCTGAGGTCGTCATAGTCAAGTCGTTCGAGCTTCATTCGAGACAGGTGAGACGAGGGAGCAAGCACTCGGCAACGTTGACGGTCACCGTCATAGGATACTAGACGATCCAGATCGAGTCCGGGTCCCGATACCTTTGGAGGTTCCATGAAACGGAAGACGGTACTGATCGTGTTGGTGGCGGTTATGGCGACGGCGGGGTCCACGTTCGTGGCCACACGTGCGATCACGGGTGCGGTGACCGACGGACGCACCGTCTCCGCCTCTGCCGAGACGGACGCCGGAGACATCCAGAGCAAGGGCGCCGAGGTCGAGCTGCTTGTGGGAGACATGCAGGAATCGAGCGGCGAGGAGGCGGTCACGCGCGAGGACCGAGACCCGATGGTGGCGTACAAGCCCGAGCCGAAGCCCGAGCCTAAGCCTAAGCCCGCCCCGACGTCGACCGCGCCTGCTGCCCCCAGGTGGCCGTCGTATACGGTGACCGCGGTGCTCCTCGGCGACGACGATCCACGGGCCTTCCTCACGCTTAGGGGGACGAGCATCAGCGCGAAGGTGGGCGACGAGATCACCGGAGGTCGTGTGACAGCGATTGAACCAGACGGAGTGACGATAGAGGGTAAGGCCGGGACGAAGAAATACCCGTTCTAGGCCTGGAAACAACCGGAGGATGCTGCCGTGAGGATGTCGATTGTCGTAGTTGCTGTGGCCCTGTTTATGGCCAGTGTCGCTCCGGCGATGGCCGCGGGTGATTTCGCGGACACGCCGATAACGCTCCACGCTACTGGTACTCCGCTCATGGATATTCTAACCGTGCTGGCGGAGAAGAGCGGGCTCAACATCGTGGCGAGCACCGACGTTGAGACGAGGGAGATCTCGATCCACCTGACCAACACGCCTGTCGAGGAGGCCCTGAACCTCATCGTGCGTGCGGCAGGATTAGGCTACGAGCGCATCGGTAACTCAGTGCTCGTCGCACCGCAGCAGCAGCTGACGCAGGATACGGGCTTCTCGTCGTACGTCATCGAGATCCGGTACGCGGACGCCTTTGAGCTCGTGCCCCTCGTCGAGAAGGTCGCGAACAAGGTCGCGGCGGACCCGGGCGGCAACCGGCTCGTGGTCGTGGCGACACCCGGCATGATCGACCAGATTCGGGCGATCGTCGAAGATCTCGACGTGCCTCCCGTGCAGATCATGCTCGAGACGGAGGTCATCGAGATCGCTACGGACAGAATGGTCGAGCTCGGTATTGACTGGAACAAGATCATGCACCAGACCGTCATCTTCGCCGAGCCGGGGCGCGGCGACCCGCGCGAGCCGCCGGATGACTCGGGGTACGCCGAGATGCCCGAGAACATGCCTTTCGTCGAGCGCATGCTCAACGCGAACAGTTTCTACCGCCAGGCGATGGCGCTCGAGGTCGCGCTGGACCTCCTCGAGCAGGAGGGGGGCGCGAAGGTCCTCAGCAACTCGAAGCTCGCGACCCTCAACAACCGGACGGCCGAGATTCACATCGGCGACGTCATTCCCTACACGGTGTCCAACCTGACGACCGGCGGCGTCGTTGAAGTCCAGGTGGAGAAGGAGCGGGTGGGCGTATCGGTCACGGTCACGCCGCGGGCGGCCGGTGACGGTCACATCACCGTCACGGTCGAGCCGAGCGTCAGCACCATCGTCGGGTTCAGAGGTCCGCACGACGAGATCCCGTGGACGAAGGAGCGGACAGCGAAGACGCAGGTCCGTGTAATGGACGGGCAGACGTTCGTGATCGCCGGTCTCCTGAGTGAGGACGAGACCGAGACCATCACGAAGGTGCCGCTCCTGGGTGACATCCCGGTTCTGGGCTACCTCTTCAGGCGCACGGCCACGCAGGTCAAGAGATCCGACCTTCTGATCAAGATCACACCGCGCATAATTCCGTAAGCGCGCGGCAGGAAACCGGCACGGCCGGCGACTGAGGTTCACGAGGGGGCTCGCGACGCGGGCCCCCTTCCTCTATTATGGTGGGCGGTTCGCCGAGGCGTGCCCGGCGGGTCGGATGGTGGGCGGTTCGCCGAGGCGTGCCCGGCGGGTCGGCGCCCGACCGGGCGCCGACGCACGTCGGACTCGTGGCTGGCGTGCCATTCCCCTTTCCGCTATAATATGTCCTTGATTGACTCCCAGACTCGGACACAGGAGTCGGATATGGAGAAGTACGACGTCATCGTGATCGGAGCGGGACCGGCCGGTCTGACGGCCGGCATCTACGCGGGCCGGGCGAGGCTCAGAACGCTGGTTCTCGAGGGAATGATGCCCGGTGGACAGGTTGTCGTCACCTCGCACATAGAAGACGGCGCCGGTAACCTCGATCGAGAGCAGGGGAGACGGCTTCGTCGTGAGCGCCGGTTCGGAAACGTTCGAGTCCCGCTCGGTGATAGTGGCGACAGGGACGGCTTACAAGAAGCTTGGCGTTCCCGGCGAGGAGGAGTTCCTGGGCAGAGGCGTGTCCTACTGCGCGACCTGCGACGGGCCGTTCTACAAGGGCCTTGAGATCGCCGTGGTTGGTGGTGGCGACAGCGCGCTGCAGGAAGCTCTGTACCTCACGACCTTTGCGGCGAAGATCTATCTCATACACCGCCGCGACGGGTTCCGGGCGGTGCCCATTCTCCGGGAGCGCGTTCAGAAGCACGAGAAGATCGAGTGCTTCTGCAGCTGTGTGGTCGAGCGTATCAACGGCGCCGGTGGTGTCGAGTCCATCGATCTCAAGAACGTGAAGACCGGGGAGCGGATGACTCATCCGGTCGCAGGCGTGTTCCTCTTCGTCGGGCTCGAGCCGAAGACCGAGTTCCTGGGCGGCATCATCGATACGGCGCCGGACGGGTTCATACTGACAGACAACGACATGAAGACGAACGTCAGGGGCATTCTTGCGGCGGGCGACTGTCGTTCGAAGCTGCTGAGACAGATTTCTACGGCCGTCGGAGACGGCGCGACCGCGGCTTTCGCCGCGCAGTGCCTCGTCGAAGATGACCAGTGGTAGCGACCGGCTCGCGTGCGTGCGGTCGGAGCAGAGGAGGTGCACTCATGAAGGAGCTGCTCAAGGAAGTAGTGGCCTCGCTTCGCAAGAAGGGCGTGGACTACGCCGACGCCAGGCGGGTTCGCACAACGACGGAGCTTCTCGTCATGAAGAACGGCGAGATGGAAACGGGCTCCGTCACCGAGTCAGAGGGCTTCGGCATCCGAGTTCTGGACGGGGGAGCGTGGGGTTTCTCCTCGAGTTCGGACACAACGCCGGGAGCGGTGGCGGAGGTCGCCGAGCAGGCTCTGGCCATCGCGAGGGCGAGCGGACGCGTCGGGGACTCCAGGGTGATCCTCGACGGTCAGGAGACCGTCGTCGACGTCTACAAGAACGAGGTTTCGGAGAACCCCTTTTCTGTGCCGCTGACCGAGAAGCTCAACATACTGGCTAGATCGTGCGAGGGTATGTCGAAGGCCCCCGAGGTCCGGTTCGCCACCGCCTCGATGATGAGCTTCAGGAACGACAAGCTCTTCGTGAACACGGAGGGCAGTGACATCGAGCAGACCATCATCGAGACCGGCGGCGGCATCGCCGCGACGGCGATGGAGGGAGGCGAGCGGCAGACGAGGTCGTACCCGGCGAGCTTCCGCGGTGACTACGCGACTTCCGGGTTCGAGTTCACTCGTTCTCTCGACCTTCCGGGTCACGCTGAGAAGACAGGACGCGAGGCGGTGGAGCTTCTCCGAGCCGACGAGTGTCCGTCCCGGAACACCACACTGATCATCGGGGGAACCCAGCTGGCGCTGCAGGTCCACGAGTCGTGCGGGCACCCCATCGAGCTGGACCGCGTGTTCGGGACGGAGGCGTCCTACGCCGGTACGAGCTTCCTCGGTGTCGACAAGCTCGGTGAGTTCCGGTACGGGTCCGACATCGTCAACATTGTGGCGGACGCTACCGCGCCCGGCGGACTGGGCTCGTTCGGCTACGACGACGAAGGAGTGCCCGCTCAGCTCACGGACATTGTCCGTGAGGGCGTCTTCTGCGGGTATCTGATGAGCCGCGAGACGGCGCCCCGGATCGGGCTTCGCAGCAACGGCGCGATGCGCGCGGATGGGTGGGGCCGCATCCCCCTGGTACGCATGACTAACATCAGCCTGCTGCCGGGGCAGGGGACGCTCGAGGACATCATCGCGGACACGGAGGACGGCATCTTCATCGATTCCAACAAGAGCTGGAGCATCGACCAACAGCGGCTGAACTTCCAGTTTGGCTGCGAGATCGCGTGGGAGATCAAGAACGGCCGACTCGGCCGCATGCTCAAGAACCCGGTCTATACCGGCATCACGCCCGAGTTCTGGGGCTCGTGTGACGCGATCGCGGGTGAGGACGAGTGGCACATCTGGGGCATCCCGAGCTGCGGCAAGGGCGAGCCGGGCCAGACGGCACACGTCGGGCACGGGACGTCTCCTGCGAGGTTCCGAGGCGTTGAAGTGGGGGTGAAAAAATGATCACCAAGGACGCACTGCAGGCGCTCCTGAGGGAGTCCCTGAAGAACTCCCCGGCCGACGAGACGGAACTCGTGGGCTACGTGAACTCGACCTCTCTGACTCGGTTCGCGAAGTCCGCCATCCACCAGAATGTCAGGGAGGACAACAGCAGTATCTTCGCGCGTGTGGCGCTGGGGAAGCGCCTCGGCGTCGCTTCAACGAACCGTCTGACGCCTGCAGCCATCCGATTGGCCATGGAGAAGGCGACATCAATGGCGAAGGAGAGCCCCGAGCAGAGCGATTTTCCGGGACTCCCGAAGGCTGCGCCGGCCGCCGAAGTGGCCGCCTACTCTGCTGCGACGGCCTCGATGACACCGGACGAGCGCGCGGACGCCGTGGGCAGGGCCGCGGCGGTGGCGGCGACGGGCGGAGTTCTGGTGTCGGGTGCATACCGCGTCGGCAAGCTGTCCATGGCCGTCGCCAATACGAGCGGAACCGAGCAGTACTACGATGCGACCGACGCGTATCTGTCGATCTTCGCCACTGACGACGACGGCATCAGCGGCTCGGCCGCCGACTACGCCATCGACGTGGGTGACATCGACACGGAGGCGCTCGCGCGCGTCGCGGTAGAGAAGTGCAAGGCGGCGGCGAACCCGGTCGGCATCGACGCGGGCAACTACGACGTCATCCTGGAACCGCGTGCCACCGGCGAGATCATGGAATGGCTCAACTTCACGGCGTTCGGTGCGAAGCAGGTGCACGAGGGCATGAGCTTCATGACGGACCGCATCGGCGAGAAAGTCATGGGCGACCTCGTCACCATCTACGACGACGGTACGGACACCACCGGTGTTCCCATTCCGTTCGATTTCGAGGGAGTGCCGAAGCGCAAGGTCACTATCATCGAGAACGGAGTGGCGCGTGGACCCGTCTACGATTCGGTGACAGCCGCGAAGGACGGCGTCGAGTCGACTGGGCACGGCAGCCTGTCGGTCTTCCGGGGCGGCCCGGGTTGCAGCAATCTGTTCATAGCTGGGGGAGACGCGGAGTTCGATGACCTGCTCGCCGCTGTGAAGCGCGGGCTTCTCGTCACGAGGTTCCACTACATCAACGGGCTTCTGGATACCAGGAAGGCGCTCTTCACGGGTATGACCCGCGACGGGACCTTCCTGATCGAGAACGGGAAGATCACGAAGGCCGTCAAGAACCTCCGCTTCAACGACAGCATGCTCAGGGCTTACTCCAACGTGGAGGCCGTGACGCAGAAGCGCGGTGTCGCGGGGCGGAACTGGGGTGGCATCGGCTCGATAACGGCCCCGAGCGTCCTGATCCGCGACTTCAAGTTCACGGGAACGACGGAGTTCTAGAGGGTTCTGCAATTCGGGGGCGCGCCGGTTCAACGCGCGCGCCCTATGCACAATCTAAGTGCTCTGGATAGAAGCGGCGGACCACGGAAGGAAGGAGGGTGCTTCGTGTACGCGGACATCAAGGCCATCGGTGAGCGCATAGAGCGTGAGAGCGGGTTCGTGAGCGCTCTTCTGTCGGAAATGGACAAGGTCATCGTCGGCCAGAGGTACATGGTCGAGCGGCTGCTCATCGGTCTTCTGGCCGGCGGCCACGTGCTCATCGAGGGAGTCCCCGGTCTCGCCAAGACCCTTGCCGTGCGGGCGCTCGCGGCTGCGGTAGAGACGAAATTCCAGCGCATCCAGTTCACGCCGGACCTCCTGCCCGCCGACCTCATCGGCACGCTCGTGTACATGCCGTCCACGGGCGAGTTCACCACGAAGAAGGGGCCCATCTTCTCCAATCTGATCCTGGCGGATGAGATCAACCGCGCGCCCGCCAAGGTGCAGAGCGCGCTTCTCGAGGCGATGCAGGAGCGCCAGGTGACCATCGGGCAGGAGACGTTCAAGCTCGAAGAGCCTTTTCTGGTACTGGCTACGCAGAACCCGATCGAGCAGGAGGGAACGTACCCTCTTCCCGAGGCGCAGGTCGACCGCTTCATGATGAAGCTCAAGGTCGGCTACCCGTCCAGGGACGAGGAACTCGAGATCATGAACAGGATGGCGGGGGGGAAGGAGCCCGTGGCGTCACCCGTCGTCAAACCCGAGACCATTCTCGCGGCCCGCGACCTCGTGACAGAGATCTACGTGGACGAGAAGATCAAGCAGTACATCCTCGACATCGTGTTTGCCACGCGGGAGCCGTCCGAGTTCGGGCTCGACCTCGATGCGCTGATCGCCTACGGAGGTTCACCTCGGGCGTCGCTCTATCTGTCACTGGCCGCCAGGGCGCACGCGTTTCTCGAGCGCCGGGCGTACGTGACTCCCGAGGACATCAAGGCCATCGCCATGGATGTTCTCAGGCACCGCGTGATCATCACGTACGAGGCCGAGGCCGAGGAACTGACCTCGGAGGACATCGTTCAGCGGATCCTCGACAGCGTCGAGGTCCCGTAGCGGGTTCCGTATAGATGATTCCCCAGGAAATACTCAAGAAAATTCGTCGTATTGAGATCCGAACCAGGCGGCTCGTGGCCGACGTTTTCTCGGGCGAGTACCACAGCGTGTTCAAGGGCCGCGGTATCGAGTTCACCGAGGTGCGCGAGTACCTGCCTGGCGACGACATCCGGTCGATAGACTGGAACGTCACGGCCCGGACGGGGCATCCCTACGTCAAGAAGTTCGAAGAGGAACGCGAACTGTCCATCATGTTCGTGGTCGATGCGAGCGGCTCCGGCGCGTTCGGATCGGTCAGGCGGTTCAAGGCGGAGCTGGCGGCCGAGATGTGCGCCGTGCTTGCGTTCTCCGCGACGCGGAACAACGACCGCGTCGGGCTCGTGATGTTCAGCGACCGCATCGAGAAGGTCGTTCCTCCCCAGAAGGGGAGGCGGCACGTGCTGCGCGTCGTGCGTGAGCTTCTCTATTCGGAGCCCGAGGGTACGGGAACGGACATTCCGATGGCGCTCGACTACCTGGCGAACATCGTGCGCAGGCACGCCATCGTCTTTCTCGTGAGCGACTTCCAGACCGGCGGCTTTGACAGGGCGCTCGCGGTCGCGAACCGGCGCTACGACCTCATTGCGATCGACGTCTCCGACCCGCGTGAGCGGGAGCTGCCGCGTGTCGGTCTGGTCGAGCTCGAGGACGCGGAGACGGGCGAGCGCGTTGTGGTGGACACGGGCGACAGACGCTTCGTGGAACGCTTTGCGCGGGAGATCGAAAGACAACGGTCGGAGAAGGAACGGACGTTCAGACGACTGGGCGTCGATCGCATCGCGGTGTCGACCGACAAGCCGTACGTGGAGCCGCTGGAGCGCTTCTTCCGGATGAGAGCAAGACGCGCGGGGCCACTGGTCGCCACGCGGGGGAGGCAATAGAGCGTATGCGAGTGATCCTGCTCTGTGTGTCTCTTGTGGTCGCGCTGTGGCCGCCTGCTCTGTCCTTTGCGGACGAGAGCGCCGAACCGGCGCCGGCCGAGGAGGTGCGGGCCCAGCCGGTCAGGATCACGGTGTCCGTCGAGCCCGCCGTGGCCACGGTCGGGGACAGGCTGCATCTCCGGATCGATGTCGACCGGGCGAACGGTGTCACCGTGGCGCTTCCGGACGTCGTCGCGGGTGTCGCGCCTTTCGAGGTGCTGGACGCCGTCATAGCGGAGCCGGTGCACGGGAGTGACCGCACGGTCGAGAGGCGGGACTACATCATCGCGGCGTTCGAGACGGGTGAGCTCTACGTTCCGGCCCTCGCGTTCGAATACGTGACCGCGGACGGGGACACGGGCGTGGCGTTCGGCGAGTCGCTTGCCGTGACCATCGAAAGCGTGCTGCCGGAGGTTCGCGAGGACGAGGAGGTCGGCCCCAGAGACATCAAGCCGCCGGTCGAGCTGCCGCGCCGAGTCTGGCCGTTCATCGTCACGGCGCTGACCGTGGCCGTGGTCGCGGCCGGCTTCTACTTCGTGCGCAAGTGGCTGCGGAGCCGAACATCGGAGCCCGCTCCAGAGGTGGTGGAGGAGCCGCCCGTGCCGCGCATTGCCGCCCACGTGGTCGCTATGGAGAGACTGGACGCGCTCGAGCGCGAGGACCCCATCGGGCGCGGCGAGATTCAGAGATTCTACGTGCGTGCGACCGAGATAGTCAGGCTCTATTTGAGAGACCGCTTCGGAGTGGACGCCATCGATATGACGACGAATGAGCTTCCACCTGCGATGCGCGCGGCCCGTATCGATGGGAGTGAGATCGGGTGGAGCGAGGGGTTCCTGCTTCACGCGGACCTCGCGAAGTTCGCTCGTCACGTCCCCTCGGAGGAACGCGCCCGGTCCGACTTCGCGGAGGCCAGGGAGTTCGTCGAGCGCACGAGGCTGCGCGGGGAGGCCGTCGTGGATGGTGGCGGAGACGGCGGCGCGGGTACCGGCAGCGCCGGCGGCGCCGGTGGGAGCGAGGGTGAGCCGACCGTGGGTGGCGGAGACGGGGAGGTGACGCCGTGACCAGGCTCGCGAACCCCGCCCTGCTGTTCCTGCTGCTGCTCGTTCCGCTCTATGTGTTCGTGGAACTACGGTACAGGCGTGGCAGGAGACCGGCCGTACGATTCCCGGACGTCGCGGTGGCGAAGCAGGTCTCCGGAACACTGGTTCACTGGAAGCGCTACTTGAGGATGGCGATGCGCGCGCTCGTGCTCACCCTGCTGGTGTTCGCGCTGGCGCGGCCGCAGGCGGGCAGCGGGACCGAGTCGGTTCTGTCCGAGGGCATCGACATCGTGCTGGCCATCGACGTGTCCGGCAGCATGAAGGCGGAGGACTTCAAGCCGAAGAATCGCCTCGCCGTGGCGAAGGAGGTCGTGGCCGACTTCATCATTGGACGGACGAGCGACCGCATCGGCATGGTGGTATTCGCGGCGGACAGCTTCACTCAGTGCCCGGCTCAGGGAGAGCGACGCGGAGAGCAGGGTCGTCATCCTCCTGACCGACGGCAGGAGCAACGCGGGCGAGATCGACCCCATCACGGCCGCGCAGGCGGCTGCCGCGTTGGACATCAAGATCTACACGATCGGCGCGGGCACGCCGGAGGGCGGGCTGGTTCCCGTCGATGACCCCATTCGCGGACGGAGGTATCTGCGCGTGGAGAACGATATCGACGAAGAAACGCTGCAGAAGATCGCATCGCTGACCGGCGGGCGCTACTTCCGGGCCACCAGCGAAGGGATGCTCGCGACCATCTACGAGCGGATCGGCGAGCTGGAGAAGACGAAGATAGAGGTGAAGCACTTCACGACGTACGAGGAGCTGGCTCCGAGGTTGATGCTCATGGCCCTGGTGGTGCTGCTGCTTGAATTGCTGGCGGGTGCGACCATTTCGAGGGGACTGCCCTAGGGGAGGAAACCGTGCGGTTCGCGGTGCCGACGGAACAGCTGATCGTGTGGTTGCTGGCGGTGCCGGTCGCGGCGGCGATTCTACTGTCGTCGGTCACGCTCGCGCGGAGAAGGAGGGCACGAGGGGCGTTCGCGGAGGCGCAGCTGATGGAGAGGCTGGCGCCGGGCTCCTCGGTGGCGCGCGACAGAACGAAGGCCGCTCTGGTAGTCCTGGCCGTGCTCTTCCTGGGGCTCGCGGTGGGCCGTCCCCAGATCGGGACCAGGATGGGCGTGGCGAAGAGGACCGGCGTCGACCTCATGATCGCGATAGATGTGTCGGAGTCGATGCGCGCCCGCGACCTCAAGCCCGACCGGCTCGAGAAGGCGCGGCGCGAGGCCTCCTCGCTGATACGGCTTCTGGACGGTGACCGCGTGGGGATCATCACTTTCTCGGGCGCGGCCTTCGTGCAGTGCCCGTTGACTCTGGACTACGGTGCGGCCTCGATGCTACTTTCTGCGGTGGCGCCCGGGACACTCCCGAGGCCCGGGACGGCGCTGGGCGAGGCCATCAGACAGGGTGTGCGCTCGCTCTCGACGCGGCCCGACCGCTCGAAGGTCCTTGTGGTCATGACGGACGGCGAGGACCATGGTTCGGACCCTCTTGCAGCCGCCTCCGAGGCCGCCGAGGCGGGGGTCATCATCTATACCATCGGGCTGGGTTCGACGTCCGGCGAACCGATACCGCTTGAGCCCGGAGCTGGTGCCGGATACAAGCGCGACAGGCAGGGCCAGATCGTCATGTCGCGACTGGACGAGTCGACGCTGATCGACGTGGCCGCGGTCACGGGCGGACGGTACTTCAGGGCGACTGACAACGAGCGTGAGCTGGCGGCCATAGAGGAGGCCATCTCGCGCCTGCAGCAGGGCGAGCTGGAGTCGAAGATGATGGCCTACTACGAAGAGCGCTTCCAGTTGCCGCTGGCGGTGGCGCTGGGGTTCGTGCTCGTCGGGTCGTTTCTGCCCGAGCGGACAAGGAGGCGGCGTGCGAAGGCGTGATCTCTCCCGAGGCGTGAGACGCTTCGCGACGACGCGGAGTCGCGGGAGCGCCGGGGTCCGGCGGGCGGGAAGGGCGGGCCGAAGGCGCGCGCTGGTGCTTGTGATGCTGGTCGCGCTCTATCCGCTTCTCGTCGGGTTCGGCGACTCGCCCGAGGGGCGGAACCGCAGGGGCAACAGGCTCTACCGGGAGGGGCGATTCGACGAGGCGCTCACTGAGTACCGTGGGGCACAGGTGCTGGCGCCCGAGCTCGCAGCACTTGCGTTCAACGCCGGCAACGCGCTCTTCAGAAAGGGCGAGCTGCCCGACGCGATCAGGGAGTACGGGAACGCGGCTCTGTCCGATGACGATCTGGTGTCGTCGTCCGCGCTCTACAACGCGGGGAACGCGTTCCTGCAGGCGGGCCAGATAGACACGGCGGTCGAGGCCTTCAAGGGTGCGCTCAAGCTCAATCCGGACGACCAGGACGCGAAGCACAACCTCGAGGTGGCCCTCGAGCTGCTCGAGCAGCAGGAGCAAGAGCAGCAGGATCAGGACCAGCAGCAGGACGAGGACCAGCAGGAACAGGACGAGCAGAACCAGGACCAGCAGGAGCAGGACGAGCAGGACCAGCAACAGGACGAGGATGAGCAGGAGGGCGAGGACCAGCAGGAACAGGATGAGCAGGACCAGCAGCAGGATCAGGACCAGCAGGAACAGGACGAGCAGAACCAGGACCAGCAGGAGCAGGACGAGCAGGACCAGGCGATGTCGCAGGAGGAAGCGGAGCGACTGCTGGATGCGATAGAGGCCGCCGAGGAGGAGCTTCAGGCCGAGCTCCGGGCTTCCAGGGCAGGGAAGAGGGAGAAAGTTGACAAGGACTGGTAGGGCCGCAGCATTTGTGGTCCTCATCCTCATGCTCGCGGGTGCTGTTTCCGCACGAGCCGACGACCTGACGGTCAGGGCCCGGGTGGACAGGACGATCGCGTCCCTGAACGACCACGTGACGCTCACCATCGACGTGGAGGGGACCATGAGGCAGGTTGGTACGCCGAAGCTCCCACCGCTGGACGCCGACTTCTCCGTCTACTCGGCCGGTTCCTCCACGAACATGAGCTGGGTGAACGGCGTCATGACCAGTTCGCGCACGTGGACCTACAGGCTCGTCCCGAAGAGGGCGGGCTCCTTCACCATAGGTTCGGTGCAGGTGGAGTTCGGCTCCGACGTCTACTCGACCGAACCTATCGAGATCGAGATCGTCGAGGGTGAGGCCCCCGGAGCCCCATCTCAACCCCAGGAGCGCCCCTCATCGGGCGTGGAATCGGCCGGGCGCGACGTTTTCATCACCGCGTCGGTCGATCAGGAACGCGCCTACGTGGGTGAGCAGGTGACGCTCTCCTTCAAGTTCTACCGGGCGGTCGAGCTGTGGGAACAGCCGCGCTATCAGGCGCCGGAACTCACGGGTTTCTGGGTCGTCGACATCCCGGACCACGAGGAGTACTACGAGGTCGTCGATGGCATCCGGTATGCGGTCATAGAGATCAAAACGGGGCTCTTCGGTACGTCCGTCGGCACCGCAACGGTGGGCTCGGCATCGCTGTCTTACCGCGAGCGGACCGCGCCCGTCACGTTCTTCTCCAGAGGAGGGCCCGTCAGGACGCTGTCCACCGAACCCATCGAGATAGAGGTCGTTCGGCTTCCCTCGGAAGGCAGGCCGGCGAAGTTCGGAGGGGCGGTGGGCGACTACGACTTCAGTGCGACGCTCGAGAGCGACAGGATCGACCAGTGGAAGCCGGTCACGCTCAAGATCTCGGTCGCCGGAAACGGCAACGTGCGGACGATCCCGGATCCTGCGCTGCCCGATCTGCCGGAGTTCAGGATCTACGAATCCGGCACGTCGACGGACACGAGCACGAGAAACGGCGTCGTGTCCGGGCGGAAGACCTACGAGTACGTACTGGTGCCGCAGACCGCGGGCCCCAGGACCATCCCTTCTATCAGGCTGTCGTTCTTCGACCCGCGCCGGGAGACGTATCGCACGGTCGCGTCACCCGATCTCTCGCTCAGCGTTCTTCCCGCTGAGGAGGGCGACTCAGGGCCGGATCTTCCCGCGCGCGCCGCGATCGCGCGGCTCGGGCGGGACATTCGGTACATCCACGAGCCTGCGACGATACGAGCGGCCCGACCGCCGGTCCACCGGCGCGCATCGTTCCTGCTGCTGCAGCTGATACCGCTTGCGTCTCTTGCAGGTGCGGTCGGCATCCGGAGGAGGCGCGACAGGTTCGCCGGTGAGGAGGGCCTCGAGCGGTTCGTCAGGGCGCCGGCGCGCGCAAGGCGCGAGTTGGCGGCTGCTCGCAAGGGAGTGGATGCGGGCGATGCGGGTGCGGTGTGCTCCTCGGTGTCCAGGGCGGTCGTGGGCTTCATCGGTGACCGTCTGAGGGTCGGCGCGCGCGGCATGACGCTGCCCGAGCTGGCCGGTCTTCTCAGGTCAGCGGGCGCGGACGAGTCGGCGATCGAGAGGGTCAGGAACCTCCTGAGCCAGTGCGATCTCGGCCGGTTCGCCGGTGACTTCGGAGCGGTGGAGAGTGAGGGTCTGCTTCGGGAGGCCGAGGAGTGTCTGAGAGAACTTGAACGGTTGTCGGTGAAGAGGCGGAAGCGATGAGACGTCGGACGGTGGCGGACAGGACACGAGCGGTGAGATCGCGGACGGGAGGCCGTGGCGTTCTCTGGCTCGCTGTCCTGGCGGCGCTTCTCGTCGCCGCGTGTCCGGGCGCGGCCCTCGAGGCGCACGGACAGGGCCTTCTGGGCGGGCAGGCCCCCGACGTCGGCCCGGAGCAGGCAGCGGGCGCATTTCGCGAGGCCAATGAGCTCTACGCGGAGGGGAGCCACGGCGCGGCCGCGGAGGTGTACGAGGCGATACTGGCCGGGGATTTCCACAACGCGGATGTGTACTACAACCTGGCGAACGCGCGCTACATGGCAGGCGACATCGCGCAGGCGGTGCTCGGCTACGAGCGCGCGCTCAGGCTCGACGGTTCGCACGAGGACGCGGCCGCAAACCTGGAGTTTGTGAGGGAACAGCTGGCCGACCGGCAGGTTCGCGTCGGGGGCGCATTGTCGGCAGCTCTCGAACGCTTTTTCAGAAGGGCTGACATCGGACGACTGGCGCTGCTGGTCAGTCTCCTCTACTTCATCGCACTTGGATGCGCCGTCGCCGGGATCCTCAGAGGCGCTTTCCAGTCGTGGCTCCTGCGCGCCATCGTGGTCGTGGCCGTCCTGCTGGTCCTGACAGGCGGGCTCCTTGGCTATCGAATCCACCGGACCGAGACGGTTCGGGAGGCTGTCATAGTTGCCGCTGACGTGCCTGTGCGAACGGGCCCGGGCGATGACTTTGTGCTCGAGTTCAGGCTGCACGAGGGAACGAAGGTCAGACTGCGCGAGGCGCGGGACGATTGGGCGCGCGTCTCGGTAGAGGGAACGGACCTCGAGGGCTGGTTGCCCGAGAGAACGGTCGAGGAGATATAGGGGATGAAGAGAAGCGCGCGGGTAGGCGTCGCGGGAGCGACGGGCGCCGTGGGTCTCGAGATGCTGCGCGTGCTCGAGCAGCGGTCGTTCCCGGTTGAGAAGCTCACTGCCATGGCGTCGGGGCGGGGAGGGGATCGTACGGTCGGATTCGGAGGTGCGGACCTGCCGGTCGTGCCTTTGACGGAGGAGAGCCTGGCCGACGTCGATATCGTGCTCTTCGCCACGGGTGCGTCGGTCTCGCGCGAGTTCGTCCCGGTGGCAACGGCGGCCGGGGCGGTCGCTATCGACAATAGCCGCGTGTTCAGGATGGACCCGAACGTGCCGCTCATCGTGCCGGAGGTCAACCCGCAGGCAATGGCCGGACACGGTGGTGTCATTGCGAACCCCAACTGCTCGACAATCCAGATAGTGCTGCCGCTCGAGGTCGTGCGCAGGGAGGCAGGGCTGGTCCGGGTCGTCGCCTCGACCTATCAGTCTGTATCAGGGACGGGCCGCGCCGCGATCGAGGAACTCGCGGACCAGTCACGCGCCGTGCTCGACGGCGAGCCGGCCGTCTCCGGAGTCTACCCGACACAGATAGCATTCAACTGTCTCCCGCACATCGACGACTTCGACGAAGAGGGGCACACGGGGGAGGAACGCAAGATGATCGACGAGACCCGGAAGATACTGGGGATTCCGGGCTTGGGTATGGCCGTGACGTGCGTGAGGGTGCCGGTCTTCCGCTCGCACGCGGTCGCCCTGAACGTGGAGACGGAGCATCCTCTCGATCCCGATGAGGCGCGCGTGCTACTCTCCGCGGCGCCCGGTGTGCGCGTCCTCGACGACCCGGAGTCGGTGGGGTACCCGACGCAGGTGGACACGAGCGACACGGACGACGTGTGGGTCGGCAGGATCCGCAGGGACGAGTCCGTTCGGAACGGCCTGTGGATGTGGGTGGTGGCGGACAACCTGAGGAAGGGCGCGGCGCTCAACGCCGTGCAGATAGCGGAGCTTCTGATCGATGAGCTTCCTGACTGATCTGACGCTGGGACGGTACTACCCGACCGGCTCGCCCGTTCATATACTGGACCCGCGGGTCAAGATGACCGGGGCGATGGCGCTCCTTGTGACCACGCTCGTTACCCAGAGCGCGGCGGCCTACGCGTTCCTGACGGTCGCGCTCGTCGCGCTGGTGGTTCTGTCGAGGTTGAGCGCCGGGTTCCTGTGGAGGAACCTCGCGTCCCTCAAGTGGCTTCTCGTCATCGTCTTCGTCATGCACGGACTGCTGACGCCCGGCACGCCGCTCGTGGCGTTTCTGCCGTGGCTCACGCGCGAGGGACTCCTCGTGGGCGGCGTGTTCGCGTGGCGCGTCGGGCTGATGGTCTCGGTGGCCACTGTGCTGACCGCGACGACGTCTCCCGTCGACCTTGGCGACGGCATCGAACGGCTGCTGGGGCCGTTCGAGAGGTTCGGACTGCCCGTCCACGAACTGGCGATGATCTCGGTCATCGCGCTCAGGTTCGTCCCCACGTTACTGGACGAGGCGGGACGGATCATCAAGGCTCAGATGGGTCGCGGGGCGAGCTTCGAGGGCGGCCTCGTGGCCCGTGCGAGGAGCGCCGTGCCGATCCTGGTGCCGCTCTTCGCGAGCGCCTTCAGGCGCGCCGACGATCTGGCGCTTGCCATGGACGCGCGCTGCTACAGGGGCGCGACCGGACGGACGAAGTACGTAGAACTGGCGCTCGACGGAGACGATGCCGTCGGTTTCCTTGTCGTGGGGCTTATCGTCGCATGCACGATCGCAATCTCAAGTTTACTCTAGAGTACGACGGGACCGATTTCTCCGGCTGGCAGGTCCAGCCCGAGGTGCGCACGGTGCAGGGCGTGCTCGAGGACGCCCTGGCCGACCTGGTGGGGGAGGTTGTGCGGGTGACGGGGGCGGGGCGCACCGACGCCGGCGTGCACGCCCTGGGTCAGGTCGCCAGCGTCACGACCTCGCTCGCTCTCCCCGCCGAGAAGGTCGGGCACGCTCTCAACGCGCGGCTGCCGACGGACGTGCGGATTGTCAAGGCGGTCGACGTTCCGGAGTCGTTCCACGCCAGATTCGACGCGGTATCGCGGTCCTACTTCTACCTCATCGGGGGTGCAGCGAGTCCCGTATGGCGGCGGAACCGCTGGTTCGTGAGCGCTCCGCTTGCCGAGGTGGCGATGCGCGACGCGCTTGCGGCCCTTGAGGGAGAACATGACTTCTCCTCGTTCTGCCTGGTGGGGAGCGAGCCGGACCATCACCGTTGCCGTGTGACGGAGATTTCGCTAGAATATGAGGTCAGGTTCGGGGGCATGGTCACCCTGCGGATTGTGGCCAATCGGTTCCTCAGGGGCATGGTCAGGTCGATCGTGGGCACCCTGGTGGAGGTGGGCCGCGGGAAGATCACACCGAGCGAATTAGAGACGATACTTGCGGCTCGTGATCGCGGCGCGGCCGGACCGACCGCACCGCCGCACGGGCTCTACCTGGAAGAGGTCCGATACGACTAGGAGGCACAGCTTGAAGATATTCCTGGACACGGCGAACATCGAGCACATCCGCGAGGCGGCATCGCTGGGAGTGGTGGACGGCGTCACGACGAACCCGACGCTCACCGTCAGATCTGTGAGATCGTGGACGGCCCGGTGAGCGCGGAGGTCGTGAGCCTCGATTGCGCCGGAATGGTCGAGGAAGCGAAGAAGCTCGTCCAGATCCACGAGAACGTCGTCATCAAGATCCCGATGACCCGCGAGGGCGTCAAGGCGTTGAAGGAACTCAGTGCGCTCGGCATTCGCACGAACTGCACGTTGATCTTCTCCTCCAACCAGGCTCTTCTCGCGGCCAAGGCCGGCGCGTCGTTCGTCAGCCCGTTCATTGGACGTCTGGACGACGCCGGGCAGACCGGCATGGACGTGGTCCGTGAGATAATGGACATCTACGAGAACTACGCGTTCGAGACCGAGGTCATCGTTGCGAGCGCGCGGCATCCGCAGCACGTGGTCGAGTCGGCGCTGGCGGGCGCGGATATCATCACGCTGCCGTTCAGCGTGTTCGACAAGCTCTTCAAGCACCCGTTCACGGACAGGGGCATTGAAGCGTTCCTGGCGGACTGGGAGAAGGTGAAGAACAGGTAGGAGGCGGATTCTGGACTCGAAGGTCGCACGATACGTGATCCTCTCGCTCATCTTTATCCTCGCGGGCGTTTCCGTGGGGCTTCTCGTAACGGTGAAGGCCCTCAGAGAGCAGTCGGAGCAGGTGTCGCGTATCATCGCGGGCCATTCGGGCGTGTTCCTCTACGGCGACGAGGGGGAAGAGGCAGTCGGGCTGTCGCGGGAGACCGCCCTCGTGAGGGCGGCCGACAGCGTGGGGCCGGCGACCGTGTCTATCAGCGCCGTGAAGACGCGGGTCGTCCGCGCGGACCCGATGCGCGACGACTTCTTCGACCGGTTCTTCAGGGGACACTTCCCGGACCGGGTCTACCGCGAGCCCTACCAGTCGTTCGGGTCGGGTGTCATCGTCGACGGTGACGGGTACATGCGAGGTCAGGGTTACCCTGACGGACGGGCGCGAGTACCAGGCGCGCGTGCTGGGCGGCGATTCCAGGTTCGATCTTGCGGTCCTGAAGATAGATGCCGAGGACCTTCCCGTGGCGGTGCTCGGGGATTCGGACGATCTCATGATCGGCGAGTGGGTCGTTGCCATAGGGAACCCGTTCGGGCATTTCCTCAACGACCCGCACCCCACCGTTACCGCCGGAGTCGTCAGCGCGCTCCACAGAGACGTCCTGGCGGACGGCGAGTCCGACGCCATCTACACGCCTCCATCAACCCGGGCAACTCCGGTGGTCCGCTTGTGAACTCGGCAGGTGAGGTCGTCGGCATCAACTCCTTTATTTTCAGCATGAGCGGCGGCTCGCAGGGCGTCGGCTTCGCAATACCGGTCAACGTCGCGAGGCTCATCATCAACGAGCTCATCGAGTTCGGGCGTGTGAGGGACGTCTGGGTAGGCATGCGGGTTCAGGACCTGAACCCAGGGCTGGCGCAGAACCTCGGCCTTCCCGCAGTGCGGGGTGTGCTGGCCTCGTTCCTGGAACCCGACAGCCCGGCCGAGCGTGCCGGCATTCGGTCCGGGGACATTGTGACCGCCATCAACGGCGAGGAGGTGGAGAGCGTGCGGAAGGCGCGCCGGGCCATCTTCGGGTCGAGGGTGGGGGACGTCATCACCGTGACCGTCCTCCGTGGCGGAGAGAGCCACGAGTTCGATATCGTGCTCGAGGAGGTTCCGCATTGACCCACGCCACGGCACGCGCGGCACGCACCGTCGAGATCGAGGGAGTGGGAGACGATGGGCTAAGGCAGACGCTGGATGCGAGCGGGCTGTCCTTCACGCTGGATGAGGCCAGGCGGATCGTCGAGCTCCTGGGCCGAGACCCCACGGTCGTAGAGGCCAACATCTTCAACACGATGTGGAGCGAGCACTGCTCCTACAAGAGCTCGCGCGAGGTCCTCAAGGAGTACCTTCCCACGGAGGCATCCAACGTGGTGCTCGGTCCCGGCGAGGATGCCGGGGTCGTGCGCTTCTGTGAGGTCGACGGGAAGAGCTACTGCATAACCCTCGCGCACGAGAGCCACAATCACCCTTCTCAGGTCGTTCCTCGTTCCCAACGAGGGCGCCGCCACCGGCATCGGGGGCATCGTCCGCGATGTCTACTGCATGGGCGCCGACGTCATCGGCGTGCTCGACCCGCTCCGGTTCGGCGACCCCAACGGACGCCACGCGGAGCGAACGCGCGAGATAGTCCACGGCGTGGTCGAGGGCATCTGGCAGTACGGCAACGCACTGGGCGTCCCCAATCTGGGCGGCGACGTCTACTTCGACGAATCGTTCGACGAGAACTGCCTGGTCAACGTCGTGGCAGTGGGGCTCCTCGAAGAAGGCGACATGGTGCGGAGTCGGGCGCCGGCGGAGGCAGCGGACGTGCCCTACGACCTGGTGCTCGTCGGCAAGCCGACCGACCCCTCCGGGTTCGGCGGCGCGACGTTCGCGTCTCGCGTCCTTGATGAGGAGAAGGCGCTGGACGACAAGTACGCCGTCCAGGTGCCTGACCCGTTCCTGAAGCGCATGCTGACCGTGGCAACAGAGGAGGTTATGAAGCTCCTCAATGCGCGCGGCGTGCCCATCGGTTACAAGGACCTTGGCGCGGGCGGCATCGCCTGCGTGACGTCCGAGCTGGGCGCGGCGGCGGGGCTCGGGG
>JALGZG010000164.1 GCA_025782345.1 bacterium
CTGACGAACATGTTGCCGGACACGAGCACGCCGAGGGCCCTGTTCGGCGGGAACGCCGAGCGCAGCAGCACCAGGAAGCCCGCGATCACCACGACCGCATTGAACATGATGGCCCTGCCCGAATGGTGCATGGCGTCCGCGACCGTGGCAAGTACATCGCCCGTGCTCTTCGCAGCCACCCTGAAGCGCTCCATGAAGTGAACCGCGTAGTCGATCCCCACACCCACCGCGATGCTCGATATGAGCGCCGTGGTCGTGCTGAGCGGTATGTTCAGAAGCCCCATGGCGCCGAAGCTCACGATGGCCGTGATCGAGATCGGGATCACACCGATGAGCCCCGCGGAGAGTCGCCTGAACATCAGGGACAGGAGAACGACTATGATGCCCAGCGAGAGGACAAGGCTCTTCACCTGGCCCTTCAGGATCAGATCGGTGAAGATCAGGCTCTTGTACCCGGAGCCTGCGTAGTTGACGTCGACGCCGAGTTCCTCGAAGAGCGGCCTGAACGTCTCGACCACCGCAATGGCACTGTTGATGGTCTTCGAGTCATCGCCCTTGAGCTGCAGTGTGACGTTTGACCTGGCGTAGTCGTAGTCGATGGTCCTCCAGAGCGTCTCGGGGTCTCCCGACATCTCGTAGAGAAGGAGGTACTGCGCGACGAGTTCCCTGGACGCAGGGATCGCATCGAACGCGGGGTCGTCCGCGTGCATCACCATGTTGATGCGTCGGAGGTAGTCCGCGAGGCCGAACGAATTGCCGACCTCACCCAGCATCTCGCTCTCCGTCTGCATCTCGTCCATCAGGCGCAACACGTCCGGGCTCTTCATCACATCGTTATCGGCACCCTCGAGGATGACGTTCAGCGTCGAGGTGCCCCCGAAGTGCTCATTGATGAACGCATCGGTCAGAACGATATCGCTGTCGCGCTCGAACTTCTCGAGGAAACTGGAGTTGATCCAGATCTTCGTCGCACCCAGGGCAGAGACGATCACCACGATGATGGCCGCCGCAACGACCAGCCGCTTGTGCTTCATGAGGCCCTTGCCGAACCTCACCGCGATGTCGTCCGTCCCTTCCCGCTCAGGTCTGGCTTTCCTTGCTTTCGGCGGACCGAAGGCCACGACGCCCGCCGGGATCAGGACGAGAGACAGGACCATCGCGACCATCACGCCGAATGCCGTGAACAGACCGAAGTACTTGATGGGGTAGACGTCCGACGTGAGAAGCGAGACGAACCCCACGGCGGTCGTAACGGAGGTCATGACGACGGGCTTCCACATGCCGCGTATCATCTCAGAGGCGCCATCCCTGGCGCCGACCCCGGGGTGCTTCCTCTGGTAGAGCCCGAGGTGTCCGTATATGTGAATCCCGTCGGCGACTCCTATCGCAATGAGCATCACCGGGATCATGGTCGAGACAGCGTAGATGGGGATGCCCATCCACGCCATCAGGCCGAACGTCCAGAGCGTGCTCAGAACCACGACGAGCATTGTGAAGAGCGTGCTCTTGGGGCTCCGCAGAACCAGCAGCAGAACGGCCACGATCACCAGGAGCACGATGGGGACCATGCGCTTCATGTCCTTGGGGGCCAGGTAGGCCATCGTCCCCTCGACGATGGGCCTGCCCGCGACGTAGAGCTTCTCCGGGCCCTCGTAGGCGGCAGCAAGGTCCAGTATCTCCCGGTAGAACTCCTGAGAGAAGGCCTCGTCACCGATCTGTGCAATGATCAGCGTGACCGTCTCGTCCTCAGACACGAGCCTCCCCTGGACCATGTCGTTGGCCCTGACACTCGTGCGGAGCGCGTCGAGCTTGAGCTCGGTCTCCGGAGCCTTCGAGTAGAACGCGCGCACATCCAGCCCGCCCTCGGAACCGGTGATGTTGTCGGCGGTGTAGAGCGACGTGACGTCGCCTCTGTCTATCCGGTCGTGTTTCTGGAGCTCCTTCGTCAGGTCCTTGATCTTCGACAGAGTGCCGTGGTTGTAGATCCCGTCCGGGTGCTCGATTGCGACGATGATACCGTCCTTTATGTCGAACCACTCCTCCGCCTCGTCGCTGTAGACGAACGCCGGGTGGTCCTTCGGCATGTACTCGTCCAGATCGGTTTCCATTCGGGTGTTGCCGGCAGCAGCGATCAGGAACGCCGCCGAGATGGCCAGGACGGCCGTGAACACGAGCCACGGACGGCTTGTCAGAGCAGTCAGGAATCTACGCATCGTTGTGGTTACCCCTTTGTGAAACACAATTCACATCATCGACAAAAAGAGAGCCCGCGCCTGGCTTGCATCTAATCGTGCCCCACGGCCCTGCGGAAGAGATCCCAGACCCGTGCTACATGCGCACTGATATCGAAGCGCTCGCCCTCGGCGTGCCGGAGCTGGATCGCCGGCTGGATCAGGCCCGCGAACAGGAGCGCGGCGGTGGCCGGATCGACGTCCGAACGGACCTGACCCGAAACCTGTCCGTCCCGAACGACTGCCTCCACCCTGGAAACGTAGCCCCTGAAGATCCTCTCCGTCTTTGAGCGGCGAGCGGCGTGTCCTCCCGGCGCATTCATGGACGCCATGATGTACGGCACCGCTCCCCCGCTCTCTATCAACTTCGCGTGCCGGGTCAGCAGCAGCTCGAGCGCCATCAGCGGATTCTCTGCCTCGTTCCGGGCGGCGTCGACCAGACGGTAGACCCTGTCCCGGAAGACATCCAGGGCGGCGTCGAGCACGTCCTCCCTGCCCTCGAAGTGCCGGTAGACGGCCGAGGGAACCAGCCCGACGCTCTCCGCGAGATCGGCGATGTTGAACCCCTCGCTGCCTCTCTCGGCCAAGAGGTCCAACGCGGCGCGCGCCATCTGCTCCCGGCGTGCTTCTGTGTTCATCCTCTGCGACATTGTGGCTGCTCCTCATGTGAATCTATATTCACATCATAACCGTACCCTGGTGCGGTGTCAAGTGGAAATGCACGCCTTGGAATCGGGTGCCAGAGGGGGCAGGCAGCCCCGTGAGAGGGGAAGCAGCCGCTGCCTGCGAACTGAGGACAAGGCGCGGGAACGGAGACCAGGCGGCCAGAAGCCACGAACTCCCCTTGATGAGTAGCTGAGAGGCCAATACCATCAGATGCGGATGGTCGTTTCAGGTGCGATCCGACACAGGGCTCATGCGAGGAGGTCCCAGATGAGTCGACTCCTGCTTCTCATCGTCCTCACGATGGTCTGCAGCGCTCTCACGGCTCCTTGCGCCGTCATTCGCGTCCCCGACGATGAGCCGACCATTAGCGCGGGGGTGGCAGCGGCGTCGGCCGGCGACACCGTTCTGGTCGCGAGCGGAACATACCACGAGAGCAGTATCTGGATGAAGGACGGGGTCTGCCTGACCAGCGAGACAGGACAGGCGGACTGCGTCACGATAGATGCGCAGTTCCAGGGGAAGGTCTTCTACTGCCAGACCATCGGTAGCGAGTCGAGCATCGTCGGATTCACCATGACGGTGGCGCACGGGGCCATTCTCTGCCGCGATGGCGCATCCCCGACGATCAGGAACTGCGTGTTCACCGCGATCTTGGTGCGGCCCCGGTCGTCGAGAACTGTACATCTGTGGGGAACTTCGGCCTCTACGGGGGCGCGATAGCCTGCACCGAGGCATCCGCACCGGTGTTCACGGACAACTCGGCCACCAAGGGCGGCGCCGTCAGATTCTCTACGTGCAACCCGAGGGTCATCACAGAGTCCACGTTCTCAGGGAACACGGCAAGCGAAGGCGGAGGAGCCGTGTATTGCTGGTACAGCCGCGCGTGGCTGACGAACTGCACCATCTCCGGGAATCACGTGACCGGCGGCCTGGGGGCGGGCATCTTCTGCTACGACGAATCATGGCCGAAGCTCTGGAACTGCGTCGTGGCGTTCAACAGCGGGGGCGCAGCCATAGCGTGTGATGATATCTCCGATGCGACCCTCACGTGCTGCGATGTCTACGGAAACAGTGGCGGCGACTGGGTGGGCTGCATCTCCGGGCAGGACGGCGCCGATGGCAACAAATGCGAGGATCCGCTCTTCTGCGCCGGCGACAATCCGCTCGAGCCCTTCACGCTGCACGCCAACTCCCCGTGCGCGGCGGAGAACAACCCCGAATGCGGCCTCGTCGGCGCCTGGGACATCGGCTGCGGGTCAACTGCAGTGAATGCGATGAGCTGGGGCGCGATCAAGGCGATGTTCAGGTAGGCTCGTGGCGTCACCAGAGGGAGAGCGAGGGGCTCAGTCTCTGAAGACTGGGCCCTTCGATCCAAGTGCAGTCTTGAACCAGCTCGTTGGCCATCCCGCGGCTCCAGTGCTGCGAAGGTGAACCACCTCTCAGGGGAATCTTGCGCCGGCAGGGCGAACTTGCTATCATATGAGTTACTACTCTTCAGTTCTTCGATCACTACACGGCTGACACAGCACGTCTGTCCGAAGGGAGGCCCACCATGCGCCACTCCCTACTGTTGGCGCTCGCTCTGGCCACCGCGGGGCTCTGCATTCCCGCCCACGCCACCACCTGGCACGTCCCTTCCGAATGCCCCACGATCCAAGCGGGCGTGGATTCCGCAGCTGTCGGCGACACCGTCCGCGTCGCCTGCGACACCTACTACGAGCACGACATCATCATGAAATCCGGAGTATGCCTCACCAGTGAGACGGGCGAGTCCGGCTGCGTCACCATCGACGCACAGCGGATGGGAAGGGTCATCTACTGTCTGGAAGTGGACGACGCGGCCAGCATCGTGGGTTTCACCATAACCGGCGGTCTCCCGACCGGGGCTGCAGCGCAGGACAGCGCCGGGGGCGGGATCTACTGCGAGGACTCGTCTCCCGCGTTGGCGAACTGCACACTCCTGGACAACGTCTCCGGCGTGGCAGGCGGCGGGCTGTTCTGCGGTACGAACGCGAGTACCGCGCTCAGGAATCGCGGGCTCTGGCGTGAGGGAGCCCCGTCGCCCGCGGTCCGCAGCGGCCCGACAGTCACCGACTGCACGTTCTCGGGGAACAGCTCGCCAGGAGGCGGCGGTGTCGCCTGCTATCTGTGCTCTCCGACGCTGACCCGCTGCACGTTCTCAGGCAACACCGCCGAACTCGGAGGCGGAATGTACTGCGCGGCCGACGGCGCGAGCCTCCTGGACTGCACCTTCTTCGGCAATCAGGCCGACATCTCGGCCGGCGGGATGTACATCAGCGCCTGGTCGTCCACGACAGTCACTGACTGTGCGTTCCTGCACAACACGTCCGCTCGACACGCCGGGGCAGTGCGGAGCGAGCAACACTCGTCTCCGACGTTCACCGGCGTTACGTTCACAAGGAACGTAGCCGTGTGGAGCGGCGGCGCGGTGCTCTGCGAGGACGGCTCTCCCTCCTTTGACCACGTGGAATTCAGGACCAACACGGCTGGCGGTGCAGGGGGTGGCATGAGATGCAGCCTGTCCGCCTCGGTTGCACTCACAAATGTGACGTTCTACGACAACGTTGGAGCACAGGGCAGTGGACTCTACTGCGGCGACTCATCGTCGGCAACGATCACCAACTGCATCATTGCGTTCGGAGGGGACACCACGAGCGCGGTCAAGTGCGGCGGCTCAGGCAGCGCCACCCTCTCTGCCTCCAACGTCTACGGGAACGGTGGTGGGGATTGGGTAGACTGCATCGCCGGGCAGGGCACGGTCAACGGCAACTTCAGCGCCGATCCGCTCTTCTGCCACGCTGAGCTTGGCGATCTCACCCTCTACGAGAACTCGCCGTGCTTGCCGGGGAATCACCCTGACGGCGGCGACTGGGGGCTCATCGGCGCCTGGGGCCTTGGCTGCTCGGCCACGGGGATGGCCGAGAACGCTCACGAGACGAGCTGGGGCGCGATCAAGGCGATGTTCCGGTAGGCTGTCAGGAAGTAGATGAGAAGGACAGGGCCCGCTCGTGAGAGCGGGCCCTTCCCTTGTTATGGCGGGGCGCAGTAGACGAGTTTCGAGCTCGGGCACTCCTGCGGCACGCCGGGAACTGAGTCGCCGCTGGCATCGCGATGGCCGTCGCTCGAACACGGGCTGATCGTGGCTCTCTGCTTGGAGGCGCGAAGTGAGGGGCGGTTCATGTCCGATGGAATATCCTTGACAATACCAGCGATTGCTGCCAGCATCGAGTTATCCGAATCATGACTGAGCCACAGACGGTTGAAGGGTGACGTGGGCTCTTCCCAGCGGACTTGACGAACCCTCCCTCTCCGATCTCGACTCCAGAGCGTCATCCTTCTCGGCACGAGGTTCGTGCGATGGACGAAGGACTCTCACTCCAGGCGTCAACCCCAACAGCAATGGGAACCACAGCAGCGGGAGTCGCCAGAGGCCCGCCCGGCAGGACGGACCATCTCTCGTCTGAGTGGTGGAGCGCGGTACCGAGGGCGGAGTCGCTGCTCACGAAGGAGAGAGAACCGATCCTCGAGCCGAAGGAGGCAGGAGAATGAAAGCGCTAGCGATTGCAGTGTGTATGTGCCTTCTCGCCGCCCCGATTGCGAGAGCCGATTACGAGTCCGGCTTTGAGTACATCGTCGGCTCGCCCGCAGGCACCGTGCTTACCGGACAGGATGGTTTCTATCTGCCCCCGGGCTCGCTGAGTGTGGACTACCTCGTCTACACCTATAGCGGGAACGCGCTCGGGCTTCCGCAGAGCCCGGTCGGAGGGCTCCAGTTCGTCGGCGGAACCGGACCGACGGGCAACTACTGCGCACGTGCCGAGCGTAGCAACGATTTCTCCGGTGGCGTCCAGACGGTTGCCTACGACTTCTGCGGGACGTTCGTGGGAACGGCCCCGACTGAGCAGTATCTCGGCAGCTTCTCGCTACAGAACGGCACGGACTTCGGAGCCGTCATCCATCTGATGAGCTGGGTGAACCTGGACGTCCCCACGACGTACAACGCTTTCTACGTTGTCTACGACGCAGCGGGCACGATGGTCGCTTTGCCCGGCGCGAGCCCCGGCCCCGAGTGGGAAGGTCTCGAGATCAACCACTGGTATCGGAGCTTTGCCACAGCTGATCCCTATAGCAACAGGATCACGGAGGTCGGGATCATCGATCTCGAGACGATGCAGGAGACCATCTACTACCCGCCCGACTGGTACATGGAAGGCGGAGCGGCCGGGGTCTCGGCCGTGCCATTCGCCTTCCGGCTCTTCGCCGGCGGCGGCATCCCTGGGAACACGCTGGCTTTCGACAACGCCAGCATGACCCACGTATCGACACCGGTCGAGGAGACGAGCTGGGGCGCGATCAAGGCGATGTTCAGGTAGGCTGCCCGAACATGGATGAGGAGGAAAGGGGCCCGCTCACAGGAGTGGGCCCCGTTCCTTCTCATCACTCTGGCAACCGTTCTCATATCGGCGGGGCGCTCTGGATGGAGGATGGAGTCAGCCTTGAGAGCGAGCTGTGACGAAGGGACGCCATCAGCCCTTAACAAGCGATGAGTGCACCCAGCCCGTCTGACCGTCTTCGGTTTCTATGTTGTACCACGCGCCTTGTCGGCCGATCACCTCGAGCTTGTCTCCCTGAATGGCGGTGGTCAGAACCCGGGAATCCGTAGTGGCTGATTCTCTGATGTTCGCCGCGGGTCGGTCAGAACCCGGGAATCCGTAGTGGCTGATTCTCTGATGTTCGCCGCGGGTCGCTGGACTACCACGCTACTGTTGGAAGACACACCAGACCAACCTGGCAGGGAACGAACAGTAATAGTAGCCCCACTTATGACGAGGATGAGGCCGACGATGAATGCCGCCCGGTAGAGGTCGATCGTGACATATCTCCTGAAATTCGATTTCTTGAGCAGGAAATACGCAATGAACCCACTGGGGAGGGTGATGCCCCAGAATAGCGGTCCGTTGCCCATAACTCTAAGAGCAGCGATTAGAACAAAGAAGAGGAGAAAGGAAG
>JALGZG010000051.1 GCA_025782345.1 bacterium
TAGCGATCGGCAGATGCTCGACGATCGAGCCGTCGATGTAGAACCTGTTGCCTATTCTTTTCGGCGGCAGTGTGCCGGGGATTGCCATCGACGCGCCGATGGCATCGGCGAGACCTAGATCGGGCGACGTCTCGCGGCAGAAGACGTACTTGGTCGTCTTCTCCCGACGTTGAGGCTCGGGTCTGCCCGTGCCCAGGTCGAAGGCCACGCATGAGAACGGTATTGCGAGCTCCGAGAACTTAGGAACGCCGCCGGCGTAACGCTTCAGGGTATCGCTCAAATACTGCCCCAGCCTGGTCGAGTCGTAAACGCCCGCGCGGTCGAAGGAGCGTCCCGCGAACGCTCGAATCACCTCTCCCGCAACCAGCCGCATCGCCGGATGTCTCGCGGCGAATCCGAACAGCTCATCCGGATGGGTGATGTCGAGCATCACCTCCTCTAGCTGCGCCACTGTCAGCCCCGCGGCGTGGAGCCCTCCGATCACGGCGCCCGCGGAGGTGCCGTAGATCGCGGCGACGGGCACGCCGAGAAGTTCGAGCACTCTCAGCACACTCACGTGACAGGACATCGCCATGCCGCCGCCCGACAGGGCGACGACGACCTTCTTGCGCCTGAGGAAACGCAGGAGAGGGGAGAACTGCTCCCTCCACCGCTCGAGGTCGTCTCCGGCGAGCGTCGGTGCATCCCTGGACGGCGGGTCCTGCGGCTGCCGCGCGAGCGAGAACCAGTCGAAATCTCTCTCAGTGGTCATCCCAGTGACTCCGTTAGTCGGTGAGCTGGCCGAACAGCGCCCCGGTCACGGTGGACATGATCAGGACCAGCGTCAGATAGACGAGCGTCTTCCTCGTTCCTACGACCTTGCGCAGTATCAGGATGTTCGGAAGCGAGACTGCCGGGCCGGCCAGAAGGAACGCCAGAGCCGGCCCCTTCGCCATTCCTGCGCCCATCAGTCCCTGGACGATGGGTATCTCGGTCATCGTGCAGAAGTACATCAGACCGGAGGCCATGGCCGCAACCAGATTCGACAGTATCGAGTTATCGCCCACTAACCCTGCGACCCACGCGGACGGTATCAGCCCCTCGTGGCCGGGCCTGCCCAGCGTCGCGCCGACGACCAGTATCCCTGCGAAGAGGAGCGGGAGGATGTCCCTGGCAAGGTCCCATGAGCCGTCGAGCCAGTCGCGCGTCTCCCGGGTTCCCGTGGCCGCCACGACGGTCAATCCTGCCATGCCCGCCAGGAACGGGATCAGGGGCCTCCCGGGGAAGAGCAGCGCGAGGGCCGTCACGGCGGCTCCTGCACTCACGACGGTCCAGGTGCGCAGGCCGAACCACCTGACCAGGACCACGCCCAGCACGATGGCGGACGCACCGGTCAGGGGCCACCTCGCCACGTAGATCGCGTGAGAGATGCCGGTGTCGCCGGCGGCGTGCCAGTTCGCGAAGGCCAGGATCGCCACGGTCGAGGCGAAGACCGCCAGGCTCTGGCGCAGAGGCCGCTCGACCTCGGGCCTGGGCTCGGCGAGCTGCTCCGCGGCCCGGACCGTCTCCTCGTGGCGGAAGATGAAGTGCATGATGAGCCCGATGACGATGCTGAAGGCGATCGCTCCCATGGCCCTGGCGACTCCGAGCTGCGCACCCAGTACGCGCGCCGTCAGGAATATCGCGATGACGTTGATGGCGGGACCCGCGTAGAGGAACGTTGTTGCGGGGCCCAGCCCGGCGCCTCTGGAGTAGATGCCGGCGAAGAGCGGCAGGATGGTACAGCTGCACACGGCCAGAACGCAGCCCGATACCGACGCCACGGCGTACGACACGAACTTGCTGGCGTGCGCGCCCAGGTACCTCATCACAGAGGCCTTTGACACGAAAGCCGAGACGGCGCCCGCGATGAAGAGCGCCGGCAGGAGACCCATCAGCATGTGTTCACGGACGTACCACTGCACGAGCGCGAGGGCCTCAGTGACCGCGTTCCCGACCCTACCGGCGTCCATCGGGATCAGGTAGAACATCAGGAAGACGGCGGCAGCAATGAGAACGAACTTCCCATCTCTCTTCCAGTCCAAGCGCTTACTCCTCTTTCTCCTGCGCCCACGGACGCGCGCGCAGGAGTTCAGTCACCCAGGGTGCGATCACGTGATAGTAGACGTGGTGTCCGCGTCGCTCGCTGTCAACGATGCCGTTGCTGCTGAGGAGGGCCAGGTGCTTCGAGACAGTGGACTGGTCGAGTCCGGTTACATCGGCCAGGTCACACACGCAGCACTCGCCCTCCGCGAGG
>JALGZG010000062.1 GCA_025782345.1 bacterium
CCAGGAGGCGTTCGTCGCGGAACTGGGTGGCCGCGTATCCATCCACGGTGCGGACCTTGCGACGACGGTCGAAGGCGTCTACATCGCCGGCGACGCGTCCGGCATCGAGGAGGCATCCACGGCCATGCTAGAGGGGCGGCTCGCCGGCCTGGCGGCCGCGGGCAGGCTGCTGCCTGACTTCGACCGGGACGAGCTCGCCAGGCTGAAGGAAGAGGCCAGAGAGGGTCTGCGCGCCCTCAGGGCCGGTCCGTTCGGAGAATACGCACGAGCCGGCAAGCGGAAGATGGCCGAGCTGGCTGGTGCACGTGGAGGTGACTCGTGAGCCACCGACAGGACGGCATTCTCGAACCACGGCAGATAGACGCCGCCGTGCCCGCGGCCGAGCGGCTAGGGCGCGGTCCCGTCGCCATCATCGAGTGCGTGGAGAACATCCCCTGCGATCCCTGCGTCGGCGCCTGCCCGAAGGGCGCCATACGCATAGAGGGCGACATGAACGGCACGCCGTCGGTCGATTTCGACATCTGCGACGGATGCGGACTCTGCGTCAGCGCGTGCCCCGGGCTCGCGATCTTCGTGGTCAACAAGAACTTGGAGGGCGGCGCCGCGGCGATCTCGCTTCCGTACGAGTACACCCCCCTCCCCTCCGTCGGCGACACCGTGGTGACGCTGTCGAGGGAAGGAGCGGTTCTCGGTGAAGGAACGGTCAAGCGTGTCCTGTCGGCGAAGGCACTCGACCGGACCCCGATAGTGACTCTCGAAGTGCCTTCGGACCACGCGATGGACGTGCGGCACTTCCTGGCGAAGGAGCCGCCCGTATGAACCGCGACGTCATCATATGCAGGTGCGAAGACGTCACGTACGGTGAGATCGTGGACGTGATCGATGAAGGGCTAACGACCACGGAGGAGATCAAGCGGGTCCTCCGCTGCGGGATGGGGCCGTGCCAGGGCCGCACGTGCTCGAGGCTCATCGCGCGGATAATCGCAGAGAAGACCGGGGCGAAGGTCGCCGACGTGCCGTACCCGACCGTACGCCCGCCATCGAGGCCCGTTGAGATAGGTACGCTTGCGGAGCCCGGCGCAGTGAACGTGAGGACTCTGACAGGGACCAGTGATGAGGAATAGGGCCCAGTGCGTCATCATAGGGGGCGGAGTGGTCGGCACCGCCATCGCCTACTACCTGGCGAAGGGTGGGATGACCGACTGCGTCCTCGTCGAGGCCGGCTACCTGTCGAGCGGCGCGACGGGCCGATGCGGCGGAGGGATCCGCCAGCAGTGGAGCACGGAGGCCAACACCCGGCTCGCCATCGAGAGCGTCCGGGAGTTCTCCACGCTCGAGGACGAGCTCGGCGCCGACATCGAGTTCCTCCAGGGCGGCTACCTGGTCCTCGCCTACACCGACGAGGACGTGGCTCAGTTCGAGAAGAACGTCGGTCTCCAGCAGGCACTCGGTCTCGATGTTTCGATCCTGACTCCCGACGAGATCACAGAGCGCGTCGTACCACAACTGAACACCGACGGAGTCCGCATGGCGACGTACTGCCCGTCGGACGCCAGCGCCAACCCGTTCTTGACCACCATGGCCTACGCGGACGCAGCGCATCGCCTGGGGGTCGAGATCGAGCTTTTCACGCCCGTGACACGGGTGCTCACGGAGCACGGGAAGGTCACGGGCGTCGAGACGTCAAGAGGGACCATCAGCGCTCCGCTCGTGGTCAACGTCGCCGGCAGCCACTCGGTCCCTATAGCTGCGACCGCGGGTGTAGACCTGCCCATTACTCCGTACCGCCGACAGATACTCGTCACTGAGCCGCTGGAGCGGTTCTTCCATCCAATGATCATCTCGTTCAGCCTCGGGGTCTACTTCAGACAGGTCAGGCACGGCTCGGTGATCGGTGGATTCGGGGACCCGGACGAGCCCGCCGGCTTCAACCAGACGTCCAGCCTCGAGTTCCTCACCACGATGTCGTCGAAGCTGGCGTTTCTCATGCCGCGCCTGAGGTCCGTGAAGATCGTCAGACAGTGGGGCGGCCTGTACGATCTCACGCCCGACGCGCAGCCCATCCTCGGTGAGACCGACGGAGTAGAGGGCTTCTTCCAGGCGAGCGGGTTCTCGGGACACGGCTTCATGATCGCGCCAAAGGTGGCCATCCTGGTTGCGCAGGTTGTGGCCGGGCAGAAGCCGGACCTCGACATCTCCCGTCTGAACGTGCGCCGCTTCACCGAGGGACCCGTGACGACGGACAGGTCGGTCGTCTGAGGAGCGCGTCCTGAACCGGTCATCAGGGTACGGAATCTCGTCAAACGCTACGGAGAGCTGGTCGCCGTGGACGCGGTCAGCTTCGAGGTGGCCAAGGGGGAGATCTTCGGGCTCCTTGGTCCGAACGGCGCGGGCAAGACCACGATCATCTCCATCCTCTCCTGCATCACGCCCCCGACGTCCGGGTCGGCATCGGTCTCAGGAATCGACGTCGTCACGGATTCACTCACGGCCCGCTCGAAGATCGGAGTCGTCCCGCAGGAGATCGCGCTCTACGCGACTCTCTCGGCGCGCGACAACCTGATGTTCTGGGGCAGGATGTACGGGCTGCGCGACCGGACTCTGGCACGGCGCGTGGATGAGCTGCTGGACGTCGTCCAGCTCTCCGATCGCGCGAGTAGCAGGATCGACACGTTCTCCGGCGGGATGAAGAGACGAATCAACATCGCGGCCGGGCTGCTCCACCGACCCGACGTGCTGTTCCTTGACGAGCCGACGGTGGGCATAGACCCCCAAACCCGCAGGAGCATCCTGGATCTCGTCAAGGAGCTCAACGCCGAGGGCCTGGCCGTCCTCTACACGACGCACTACCTGGAAGAAGCCGAGTTCCTGTGCGACCGCGTAGGCATCATGGACGAGGGGAAGATGATCGCGATCGGAACGCGCGACGAACTCACCGAGTCGATCGGCGCGACCGGCGTCATCGAGGTGCGCGCGGACGGACTCGACGATGCCCTGGTCGACTGGCTGGCGTCCCTCCCGGAGGTCAGCGAGGCCGCGAGAAGCGACGACGGTCTGACGCTGAACGTCGTCAGAGGCGCGAATCTCCTGCCGACCGTCGTGGAGAAGCTGACGGGCAGCGGAGTGACCATTCACTCGGTTGACGTGACGGTTCCCAACCTCGAGAGCGTGTTCCTGCATCTGACGGGGAAGCGACTGGAATGAAGGCTCTGCACATAGCTCTCAAGGACCTTCGGATGAGACTTCGTGACCGCAACACGCTGGTCATGATGCTGCTCCTTCCCGTGGGCATGACGGCCATCATCGGTTTCGCGTTCGGAGGCGAGTCGGGCATATCGACGGTCGAGTTTCTGCTGGTCGCTCCCGAAGAAGGTGGGTTCCTCGCGGACGCGGCCGCGGGCTTCCTCAGTCAGCACGAGCTCTTCGACGTAGAGCGCGCGAGCGAGGACGAGGCGCGGCGCGCCGTCGCGGCCGGGGAGAAGTCGGCGGCCGTCGTGATCCCCGAGGGGCTGATCGACAGCTTCCTCTCGGGCACTCCCGCCGAGGCGCGCGTCCTCCGGGACCCTGCGAGCAACATCAAGGCCGGCATCGTCCAGTCCATGGTCGAGCAGATCGTCTCCTCCGTGTCGGCGGGCAGTGCGCTGGGTCGAGGCGTGTTCGAGACGCTGGACAAGGACGAACCGCTCAGCGACTCGGAGCAACTCGCCCTGTGGGGCTGGATGTTCATGTGGATGCGTGAGGCGTGGACGGAGCCACCGGTGTCTCTCGCCGCCACCGACACGAAAACGGCCGACTTCGACATCCACGCGTACTTCGCCCCGGGCTTCGCGGTGCTCTTCCTGCTGTTCACGATGCTGGCCAGCGCTAAGACCATTCACGAGGAGCGCGAGTCCGGCACGTACGAGCGCCTGATGGCCGCACCTCTCTCGAAGACCTCTATCATCGCCGGCAAGATGCTCGGTTCCTACGTACTCGCCGCGCTCCAGATACTCACGCTGATCGCGCTGGGAAGTCTGTTCTTCGGCATCGAATGGGGCAGCCACCCGGGCGCCACCGTCATCATGGCGCTCGTCACCGCGGCCGGCGCGACGTCGCTCGCAATGCTCATCGCCGCGGCGGCCCGCACCGGCAGGCAGACGGACAACGTGGGGACCGCGTTCATCCTCGTGATGTCTCTTCTGGGTGGCAGCATGTGGCCGATCGAGCAGGCGCCCGAGGCCTTCCAGCGATTCGGGCACTTCACGTTCAACTACTGGGCCCACGGTGGGTTCAAGAAGCTGATCTTCGACGACGCCGGCCTCGCCGGCATCACGCAGGAGATCGCCATAATCTCGGCCATGTCGGCCGTGTTCGTCGTGCTGGCCGTGCTGCTGCTGGCCAGACGGCGGGTCTGAGGAAGGGACGCGCGTGAGGAACATCTACTCAATAGCGGCGCTGAACGTGCGGGTGCTCTGCTCGGACCGGTCCGCGCTCTTCTGGCTGCTCGCAATGCCCAGGGCTAGCGTTCTCGGGCGGTGGGGCTTCTGACGACGCGCCCGTGAGGTACGCCCTGACGGTCGCCAACATGGATGAGGGCAGCAGGGGCGAGGAACTGCTCGAAGCGATCGTGCGATCTGACGAGATCGATCTCTTGATGCTCGAAGGTGATACTGCCGACGAGGATGCCAGGCTCCTGATCGAGGATGGCGACAGATCGGCGGCCCTCGTCATTCCTCGCGACTACAGCGAGAAGCTGAACGCGCAGGACCCCGTGGAACTCACGTTCCACAGGAACCCCGAGCGGATGAACCCGCTTGTCACACGCCAGGCCGTCGAGAGAGTCATTGCAGAACTCAACGCGGAGGAGCTGGCGGAGCGGGCCATCGTTGACGCGCACGAGTCCGTCCGTGGAACTC
>JALGZG010000226.1 GCA_025782345.1 bacterium
GAACAGTATGTGGCAGAAGGGGCCTTCGCACTCAAGGCGGAGGTGGTGACGAGCGGACTCGACAGCCACGCGGGTCACGGTCATTGATGCGTCAACTTACGCCTGATGAACCTCGCCTCCGTGGGCGCTCGCTCGCGCGGTCCGGAGCGGCGAGGATGGAAGGAGACGCATCGTGATAGCCAGAATCGTCAGACTCTCTCTCCGTACGCGGGCAGTAGTGGTGTTCGGCATGCTTGCGGTCATCGCGGTAGGGGTCTTCAGCTACTCGGGGATGCCGGTCGACGCGTTCCCGGACATATCACCGATCATGGTCCCCATCTTCGCCGAGGCGCACGGCATGTCGCCCGAGGAGGTGGAGCGGCTCATATCCTACCCAATAGAATCCGCGATGAACGGCCTTCCGGGCGTCACGCAGATCAAGTCGACTTCCGCCTTCGGAATGGCCGTCATCTACGTCTATTTCGGGGACGACGTCGACATCTACTTCGCCAGGCAGCTCGTGGCGGAGCGGCTCGCGGCGGCCATGCCGGATCTCCCGGACATGCACGAGCCTCCGGGACTGGGGCCCATCTCGACGGGTCTCGGCCAGATCTTCATCTACTACCTGACGGCCGACGAGAACGTGGACACGGAGGGCATGCCGCTCGACCTGTACCTTCGTGACCTCAACGACTGGGTCGTGAAGTACCAGCTCCGGACTGTTCCCGGAGTCACTGAGGTGCTCTCGATGGGCGGGAACGTCCTCCAGTATCAGATCAAGCCGAGTCCGCACGCGCTTCTGGAGTACGACGTGTCGTTCGAAGACATCATCAATGCCGTCAACGAGAACAACAGAAACGCGGGCGGCCAGTTTCTGGTGCTCGGGTCCGAGGAACACCTCGTCCGTGGCATAGGACTCCTCACGAGCCTCGATGACATCCGCAACCTCCCCTTGAAATCGATCGATGGCGTGCCGATAAGGGTCACCGACGTCGCGAAGGTCGAGTTCGGGCCCGAGATCAGGCGCGGAGTTGTATCGCACAACGGGGAACAGGAGGTCATCTCCGGCATCGTTCTGAAACTCTTCGGAGAGAACACGTCAGAGGTGATCGACCGCCTCTACCTGAAGGTGGACGAAGTCAGGGCGAGCCTGCCAGAAGGTGTCGAGCTTGTTCCCTACTACGAGCAGGCGGAACTCGTTCGCAACGCGACGGGGACCGTCAAGAGCGCGCTCCTCATGGGCGCCCTTCTCGTGCTCATCACGCTCGCCTTCTTCCTGGGCAATGTCCGCACGTCGTTCATCGTAGCGCTGGCGCTCCCGTTCTCCGCACTGACGGCCATCATTCTGATGAGGGCGTTCGGCGTGTCGGCCAACCTGATGTCCTTAGGCGGCATAGCCGTCGCGATCGGCATGCTGGGTGACGGCGCCATTGTGATGGTCGAGAACATCTACCGCCACCTGAACATCCCGGAGAAGAGCCATCACGAGAAACACAGGGTCATAATGGATTCGGCGCATGAGGTGGGCAAGCCGATCGTCTTCTCTACCGCCATCATCATCCTCGTGTTCGTGCCGGTCCTGACGCTCCAGGGAGTCGAGGGTAAGATGTTCTCGCCGATGGCGATGACGATCGTGTTCGCGCTCGTGGGCTCGATGGTGATGGCGGTGGTCGTGGCGCCGGTGCTCGCGTCCCTTCTTCTCAAGAAGGGGAAGCACACTGAGTTCGTGATACTGACGAGACTTAAGAACCTCTATCGTCCCGCCATCTACTGGGCCGTCAAGCACAAGAAGAGCGTCGTCATGATCGCGCTCGCGGCGTTCGTCGTGAGCATGCTGCTCTTCCCGCTCCTTGGCACAGAGTTCGTGCCAACTCTGGAGGAAGGGTCCATCTTCATAGGCGTCGCGATGGCGCCATCGATCGCCCTCGAGAAGGCGGCCGAGACGATCATGACACTCGAGCGTCGCATCCTCGGATACGATGCGGTCGACGAGACCGTCTCGCGGATCGGGCGTCCCGAGGCCGGGAGCCACCCGCATCCTGTGAACTACGCGGAGATCCACATCGAGCTCAAACCGCGTGACGAGTGGGGGAGGTTCCGCACGAAGGAAGAGCTGGTGGAGGCACTGAGCGAGGACCTGTCCGGGTATCCGGGCGTTCAGCTCAACTTCACGCAGCCGATCCAGAACGCGTTCGACGAACTCCTGTCCGGAACGCGCGCGGAGCTCGCGATCAAGCTCTACGGGGAAGACCTGGGAGTCCTCCGCTCGAAGTCCGTAGAGATCGCCGC
>JALGZG010000299.1 GCA_025782345.1 bacterium
CGCCGAGTCGGGAAATAGCGAGAGCGCGTGAGCGCAATCGACACACACCGCCCGTGCGAGATCAGTTGGTTTTGCGGACGGATAATAGTGTACTTACTGTTGATGGGATTGCGCAGTACCGTAGGTGGACCTCCCGCCCTGATGCGGAAGGCCCGGAGTCAGGGGGAAGCCGGATGGTCGCCTGCCGGGCACCGGGGCGGGAGCAGCGAACTTGGAGTGTGAGCTGGACCACCTTCCGTTATGAGGGGGGACTGAGCGAATGAACAACAGATTCTTGACGATGGTGGCAGTCGGCATGATCCTCGCCCTCGGCGTGGGCGCCGCGTCGGCATATGATCTCGACGACGGCACCAGCCTTCGCTCGGCGATGTCGCGGTTTGACCCCGCGGCGCAGCCGTCGGGCAACAACGGGGCCAGGCTGGAGACCCTGTGGATCTTCGATGCCGACTACTCCGACCTCATCGGCGACAACGCCGGTTGGACGACTTACGACCGCAGCGGGACGCTTGCGTCGGACAATTTCTGGCACCACGACACCATCCGGATGACTGGATTCCCGCATCTGGGTGACAGCACGTGGTGGTGCGGCACGTACAACGACTGCTGGCGCCAGCCGCGTGGGTACGGTAATGACTGGCTCCAGATCATGGAGAGGCACTTCGACGAGCACATAGGCGTCGGTGGCACCAGCCTCACCTTCGAATACGACCAGCGCGTCGCGATGGAGAACGGCTGGGACTATGGCTACGTCGACATCTTCGAGGCCGTGGCGGACTCGTGGTACACGGTCGTCAAGGTCGACAACCCGGGTTTCGCGGGCACGCCGGGCATGTCGCAGGACTGGGACAGTACCAACGAGTTTGCTCCTGGCCACATGGTCGTTGACATCAGTGAGTACCTGGGCACGGAGTTCGACCTCAGATTCCGCTTCGAGTCCGATATCGCGTTCTCGAGTCAGGATCAGTACAACAACCCGCCGCAGAACTCCGTCCTGGACGGCGCCTGGCAGCTGGACAATATCACCCTCTACGTCGACACGACGCCCGTCTTCTACGACGACGCCGAGAGCGGTGACCCGTGGATCCACGACGACGTGGTCGCGTCCGGTCAGACGGGTGTGACCTTCTGGCGCGGCCAGTTCGGCATCGACTTCGTCACGGGCAGGGACTTCACCTGCGACGACCGCCCCGTGGGCTCCTGGATGTTCGCCGGCGTCGACCCGTTCACAAGCCAGATGGTCGACAACGAGGCCGCGTGGCTCATGAGCCCGCCGATCGACATCAGCGGCGCGCAGAAGCTGGTGGGTTACTGGGACTTCTGGCTCGACATGCCCAGGGAGACCGGGGACATCTGCAACCTCGAGCTGGCCTCCGACGACCAGTACCACTGCGTGACCTCACCGGACGGCTTCATGGACGAGAACCCGGGCTGGTGGTACGGTGACGCGGGCTGGCGCACCAGGTACGACGACTGGGACGCCTTCACGGGCAACGACTGGCTGGCGACGCTGTGGATCGAGATCAGCGACACCCCGATCGGCCTGCACTGGGCCGGCATCCTGATGAACCACCAGAAGGTCGGAATCCCGTCCGGCGACGCGGGAACCGTCTTCGAGATCGACACCTGGAACAGGTTCAACGACTGGTACGTCGAGCAGATGCCCGAGGCGCTCCTCGACACCATGTACATCGGTGTCAAGGACGACGACGGCATCGCCTCGGTGACGCTCATGGCGTCGAACGACGGCGGTCTCAACTGGAGTTCCTACAACTGCCGCCACGAGAGCGAGGACAGCCAGTGGTGGTACTCGCCACCTCCGTCCGCTGAGATGACGCTGGGTAGCGAGATCTGGATGTACTTCGAGGCGCTGGACGGGGTCGGCAACACTGCCATCTATCCCAGAGACGCGCCCGATCACTACCTCGAGATGTCCATCCTTCCGATCACCGCGAGTGTCAGCAATCCTGGTCTGCTCCTGGTCGACAAGCACGGTCGAGTGACGCCAGGTGCGCAGCGCTTCCGCGGTGGGTATCCCATCACCAGGCCGCTCATCCAGAACCACTCGGAGTACTATTACGTCGAGATGCTCGAGATTCTGGGCTACGAGTGGGATACTTACGACGTGGAGGTGCCCTCCGGCAGCATCAAGTCCGAGGGGCCCGACACGATGGCGTACAAGTACTACGACACGCAGATCTGGTTCTTCAACGAGTTCAACGCCTACCTGCTGTGGGCCGTGGACCAGGAGAACCTCATCGCGATGCGGTGGGCGTAGTCACGGTAGATAGCGTGCCTGGTCTTAGAGAGCGCGCGGGCGGTTGGACGTTCCTGGACCACGATGACGGCGAGGCCATCTTGCGCGGCGGTTGCCCGGTCCTGAACTACTTCGACAGGGTGCAGCCTTACGCGGGCATCCCGGGCACGGAGATCGTGGCGGACTACATCAAGCTCGACACCAGCACGGAGCCTGCGGGTGTCGCATACACGCACCAGACACTGGGCTACCGGACAGTCAACCTGGGCTTCGGCATGGAGTTCATGATGGACGGTACGGGGGCCGGTGGCTCGGACAACTACACTTCAGAGGGCTACTACTACACCGGTGTCGAGGACAGGGTCAACCTCCTGGCCAACATCATGAGCTACTTCGGTCAGACCGCGTCCGGAGATCCTACGGGTGTGGTGGACGGCGGCGCGAGGAACGAGCTCTCGCACGCCTACCCCAACCCGTTCAACCCGATGACGAGGATCGCCTACAGCACGAAGGAGACCGGTCCGGTGACGATCGAGGTTTACAACGTCGCCGGTAAGGTCGTCCGAACGCTGCTGGACACCGAGCTCGAAGCCGGTGCCAGGGGCTTCGTC
>JALGZG010000173.1 GCA_025782345.1 bacterium
CCTTGCTTGGTTCGGAGCGGTCCGCGGAAGCCGTGGTCCGAGCACACGATCACGATGGAGTTCGGCTCGATCGAATCGAGCACGTCACCGATGAGCGAATCGACGCGCTCGTAGTACTGGGGGATCACGTTCTGGAAGGCCTCGTTGATCCTCTCGTCCGTCTTGATGTCCACGGTGTAGGGCCTCATGGGTCCCCAGAACCTGTGACAGCAGCGGTCCAGCCCAATGAAGTAGACCGCGTAGAAGTCGGGCTGCTCGCGGGATTCCAGCAGGTGCTCCGACATCTCCAGGATACTCTGATCGCTCGCACAGATGCCGCGCAAACTCTGCACTCCGCTCCACGTGATGGCCTCTTCGCCGCCCTTCCAGACGTCGCCGGTCATCAGGTCGGCGACATCGTCCATGGCGGTCGCCGTGGCGGACACCCGGAGAGGAGCTAGTTCTTCTTCCAACTCCGCCGGGTAGGTCAGATGTGGGATGTTGCTGTAGCCGTCCTCCGGCGCATATACGATGCGGTCGGTCACGCAGTAGCCGTCGACCTCCTGGGCAGGCCAGGTCACCAGCCATCCCACGACACCCACCGTGCGCCCACTCTCTCCGAGGATGTCCCATATGCTCCTGGCTCGCCAACCGTTCGAGTTGAGGAGGGGCTGCTCGTCGCTTCCCGCGACGAAATCGCCGATGCCGTGCTTCCGTGGTCCCTTCCCCGTGGCTATCGTGGTCCAGATGGTGGGCGACTTCTGCAGTGGCATGAGGGAGCGCAGCTCGGCGCGGGTGCCCTCTCTGAGAACGCGGGCCAGATTCGGCATCTTCCCCTGCTCGATGAGCGGGTCGGCCAGTGACCAGTCCATGCCGTCGATCCCGATGACGACTACCTTGGTGTCGGGCGCGGTTCCGCAGCCCCCGACGAAGAGCGTGGCAAGCGCCACGGAGAGCAGGAGCGCCGTCGCGCCCGCCCGGAACGCGCTGTTCGGCGACCGCATCAGCATGCCCGCCGCCCGAGTCGCGTATCGATTCGCTGGTGCCAACGCTGCTACTCCTCCCGCTCCTCTCCCTCGAGCACGACCCTGGAGAAATCGGCCACGCGCATGAAGAGTCGCTTCACTTCCCCAAGAAGACCCAGCCTGGCGTCCTTGAGCTTCGGGTCATCCACCATGACCATCACGTCATCGAAGAACGAATCGATCGGTTTCCTCAGTCTCAGCAGTTCCCGGACCGCGGAATCGAAGTCCCCCCGGGCCATCGCCGCGTCGACGCCCGCCGCGGCTGTCTTTCTCATTTCGTTCAGGGCCTGCGAGGCCGGCTCGACCAGGGTCCCGGCGTCGAACTTGCCCGGCGCCTGCCCCTTGAGGATGTTCATGGCGCGCCTGGCGCCTATGACCAGACCCTCGAAGTCGTCCTCCGCTCTGAAGTGAGTGAGCGCCGTCAGTCGCGGCCTGACACCCACAAGCGAGTCGAACGACGATCCCAGGACCGCATCGACGAGATCGTACGCGTGCCCGGCGTCGATGAAGAGCGTCCTCGCCCTGAGCCTCATGAACGAAAGCACGCTCTCGACCAGCTCGTCGAGGGCGCCTCCTGTGACATCGTACCCGGCTCCAGCCTTCCGGACCAGCTCGCCGAGTGAGAGCGGCAGTTCGCCCTCGTCTACTATTCTGACGAGTCCGATGGCCTGACGTCGCAGGGCATATGGGTCCTGAGAGCCAGTCGGTATCAAACCGACCGAGAAGCACCCGACTATCGAATCGATCTTGTCCGCAATACTCAAAATGGTCCCGGCCGGCGCCTTTGGCAAGGCGTCACCGGCGAACCTGGGCAAGTAGTGCTCGTAGATGGCGGTGGCGACCATCTGAGGCTCGCTGGACTCCAGAGCGTACTCCCGCCCCATGATGCCCTGCAGCTCCGTGAACTCCTTCCCGTCCCTGACCATCTCAGTCACGAGGTCCGCCTTCGCCAGCCGGGCGGCGCGGACGGCCGTGTCGAGCGCGTCCGGCGCAATGGCCCGAGCGACATACCCCGCGAGCGCTTCCAGCCGCTCGGTCTTCTCGTAGAGCGACCCGACCCCCTCGAGCCACACGACATCCTTGAGCCTCTCGACCTTGCTCTCGAGCGAGCTTCGGGTATCCTCCTGCCAGTAGAACTCGGCGTCGTCCAGCCTCGACTCGAGCACACGCTCGTTGCCGTCACGGATGATGTCGTGGTTATCCTTTGGAGCGTTGACCACGCACAGGAAGTAGGGCAGGAGCGTCCCGCCACCTGACTCGACTGCGAAGTATCTCTGATGGCCCTTCATCGCCGCGACGACGACGTCTCTCGGGAGCTTCAGGAAGCGTTTGTCGAAGCTTCCGGCGCAGATGGTCGGGTACTCGGTGAGGAACGTCACTTCCTCCAGTAGATCGAGGTCCTCCACAAGTCCGCCTCCACACTCGCCGGCAACACGCAGAGCTTCGTTCGCGATCGTGTCTCTTCTCTTCTCGTGGTCGGCAATGACGTAGTTGTCCCTCAGAAGCTCCTCGTACGCGTCCGCGCCCGCGACCTCGTGCGGGCCCGGCGACCAGACGCGCAGCCCCCGGGTGAGATTACCCGCCTGAACGCCGGCGTAGGTGAGATCGAGGACCTCGGTCCCGAGCATCGCCACCAGCCACCTGATCGGTCGCGCGAAGCGTCGGTCCGGACCCCACTTCATCGTCTTCGGGAAGGTCAGTGTGTCCGCTGCCGCGGCCAGAAGCCGGGGTAGCACGTCCGCCGCGGGTCCTCCCCCGTCGGTGACCTCAACCTGGACGTAGTCGCCTGCAACAGTGAGAGCGGCAACATCAACGCCCTGGGATCTCGCGAACCCTGTAGCAGCCTTCGTGGGAGCGCCGTCATCTCCGAAGGCGATACTGGCGGGCGGACCGGTGACGGTCCGGGTCTCGCTCGTCTGGGCGTCCGCGACGCCCTTGACGATCACGGTCATCCGGCGCGGTGTAGCGAACGTGCGCGTAGACTCGAACGAGAGCCGCGCTGTGTTCAGCTCGCGACCGACCGACTCGGCGAGCTGCGCGAGCGCCGGGAGTATGTAGGACGCGGGGATCTCCTCCACGCCGATCTCGAAGAGAAGGTCACGTGCCATCAGCTACCACCTCCCTTCGACGTGTCGGGAGCGCCAGTCTCAGAAGTGTCGGGAGCGCCGAGCTCACTGGAAGAGTCCCCGCTCTCGGGGCGCTTGCCTCCGTGGAGAAGGGGGTGTCCAAGCTCTTCGCGCTGGGCCGTGTAGAGGAGCGCGGTCTTCCTCGCGAGCTTCCTCACGCGCGTTATGTACCCGGTGCGCTCCGTGACGCTGATGGCGCCGCGTGCGTCCAGCACGTTGAACGCGTGTGAGCACTTGAGCACGTAATCGTACCCCGGCGCAAGGAGGCCGAGGGCGAGCAGGCGCACTGCCTCAGACTCGTACCTATCGAAGAGCTCCCTGTGCAGTGGGATGTCCGCCTCATCGAAGTTGAATTTGGAGAACTCGACCTCGAATCCCCTCTGCAGCTCGCCGAAACTCAGCCCGGGCGCCCACTCAAGTTCGAAGAAGCTGTCGACACCCTGCAGGAATGTCGCGAGCCTGCCCAGCCCGTAGGTGATCTCGGAGCTGGTTACCGGAAGCTCCATGCCCCCCGCCTGCTGGAAGTAGGTGAACTGTGTTATCTCCATCCCGTCGATCCAGACCTCCCACCCCACACCTGCTGCCCCGAGCGTCGGGGACTCCCAATCGTCCTCCACGAGACGGACGTCGTGCTTCTTGAGGTCAATGCCGAGCGCATCGAGACTTCCGAAGTAGACGTCGAGGACATCGGATGGCGCCGGCTTCAGCAGAACCTGGTACTGCAGGAACTGCTGCATGCGTATCGGGTTCTCGCCGTAGCGCCCGTCCTTCGGCCGCCGAGAGGGCTCGACGTAGGCGGCCTTCCACGGCTCCGGCCCCAGGCATCTCAGGAACGTGGCCGGATTGAAGGTACCGGCCCCGACCTCGGAGTTGTACGGCTGCAGTATCACGCATCCGTACTCGGCCCAGAAGTCCTGAAGCCCGAGGATGATGTCCTGAAAGAGACGTCGCTTACCATTATCCTTCATGTCGCTGCTCCGATTGGGCGGAAGGTTGTCCTGTCCTTCTTATCTGAGCAAGGAACTCGAGCGACTTGAGCCTGAGTTCTCGCCCCGCGTGTTCTTCCAGAAAGCCCATCAGTGTCTCGCTTATCTCGTCGCGAACGGCCGTGGGGATATCCGCTGTCTGTGACGCGGGCGTCCCGGTCGAGGGCGGCGCGGGCGTCCCGGTCGAGGGCGCCACCGGCTTCCCGCTCGCGTGTCCCGGCTTCCCGCTTCCGAGTTCGGGCGGAGTCTCACCACCCGACGGGGACATGGAGGCCAGGAGCTTCGCGGCGGAGTCGGAGAGTGGTCGCGCCCCGGGCTCCTCCCCCAGACAGTCGCCGCAAACGATGCCACCCCGCCTGGCCGCGAAGGACGCTCGTCCGGCCAGCGGACCTCCGCAGACGATACAGCGCGCAAGCTCCGGCGCGTAACCGAGCGCGGACGCAAGTGACAGCTCGAAGTTCCAGAGCGCCATGTCAAGCGAAGACGGAGGCGCTGCCGCAGCCCTGTCGAGCGAGTCCTCGAGGAGGTCGAAGAGCCCGGGATCGGGTTCCCGCTCTGAGACCAGGGCGTCCGTGAGTTCGAGCGCGGCTCCCGCGTAGGCCATGCGGACCACGTCCCGCCGTAGCTCGGGCCACTGGCGCTCGACATCGGCCTGCGACACTAACAGCAGGCCCCGCCCCTCCCGCAGGTAGAAAACCACCCCGGAGACCAACATCGGTTCCAGGGCAGCCCCAAGTCGTCCGCCTCCCTTGCGCGCACCCTTCGCGACAAGTCTCACCTTGCCGTAGTTGCGAGTATAGCACACGACGACCTTGCTCGTCTCACCCAGCCGGTAGCTCTTGAGCGAGATCGCCCTCGACTTGACGAGCGCCATCGCTCGTCCCTCCCATCTCAAAGAGCGAATCGGTTGCCCGGGCGGGAGAGGGCATCCCTGCCGGGCTCAGACACGCGGCGCGGCAAGCCGCGCCTAAACTCGCCGGACAGGGACGCCCTCCCCCGCTCTCACGCATGTACTAGCTCAGCATATCGAGGAACAGCGTCGCCAGTCCGAGGTAGATAAGAATGCCGATGACATCGTTCAGCGTCGTAACGAACGGACCCTGCGCCACTGCCGGATCGACCCCCAATCGCCGCAGGGTGAACGGCATGATCGTCCCGAGGGTCGCCGCGACAAGTATCACAGTGCCCAGCGCGCCGCCGACGATGGTGGCCAGCACCCAGTCCTTGAGCCACAGACCGACGATCAGGAAGACCGCGATACCCAGCAAGACGGCATTCGTGATGGCGATCCTCCACTCGCGCCGCAGCCGCGACCCCACGTCACTCTCGAACCCCCCGTCCGCGTGCATTCCGCGCACGATGATGGTCGAGGTCTGAAGCCCGACGTTGCCGCCCATCGCGGTGATGACGGGAATAAAGAACGCCAGCGCGAGGACCTTTTCAAATGAGAAGCTGTAGAGGCTCATGACCGAGGCCGAAGCCAGTCCTCCGAGCGCGCCGATAACGAGCCACGGAAGACGTATCCAGGAGACCCTGAGCGTGGAGTCCTCGTGGATCTCCTCGTCCCTGGTTCCCGCCATGAGCGTGATGTCTTCTTCCGCCTCGTCACGGATGACGTCCATGATGTCGTCGACCGTGATCCGTCCGACCAGCATCCCTTCGCCATCCACGACGGGAATCGCCACAAGGTCGTACTTCATGAAGACGTTGGCGACGTCCTCCTGGTCCATCTCGGCGGAGACGGAGACGACGTCCTCCTCCATGATCTCTGCCACGCGTGTCCCCTTGCGGGCGAGAAGCAGGGTTCCAAGAGGGAGCACGCCGGCGAGCTTTCGCTCCCTGTCGGTGATGTAGACGTTGTGAATCTCCTCGACCTCGTCCGCGGCGGCCCGGATCAGCGCGATGGCGTCGTCGACGGACGCGTCGCTGTTGACGTAGACGAGCTCGGACGCCATGATGCCACCCGCGGACTCGTCGGTGTACTGGAGGAGATCCAGGACGGCCTTGCGGTCGTCCGAGTCGAGCTGAGAGAGGACGTGGGCCTTCTTGTCCTCGTCCAGAAGTCCCACGACGTCGGCTGCATCGTCCGACTCGAGCTCGCTTGCTATCTCGGCGATCTCCGGGGGATCGAGGACGTCGAGGATGTCCCCTAGAGTATGCTCGTCGAGGTTGATGATGACTTCGGCCGCGATCTCCGTGTCGAGTTCGCCCAGTATTTTCGTCAGGAGCTCGCCGTCGATGCCAGCGCGGCTGAGCGCGTCGGCCACATCCACCGGGTGAAGCCCGGACAGCTCGGCGGCGACCGACTCGGGAGAGCCCAGGGGATCAATGGAAATTCTGCTCTCGTCGCGTTCCACGAGTTCGGAGTCCTTGTTCTTTTTCGTCCGGCGCGCTTCAGCGCGCCCGCACGCCGTACCGCAGCGGGTGACGCCGTACCGCCATGCTAGCTGTCGCCGTTCTCGGACAGCGCGCCTGCCGAGATCACCAGTCTGAGACCCTCGTCGACCGACAGGTTCATGGGGACGATATCTTCTGCTGGTACGACGAGAAGAAAACCGGAAGTCGGGTTGGGCGTCGTAGGAAGGAACACCGTGACGAAGCCCTTGCCGAGTGACCCCTCGATCTGTGTCGGCGACTCCGACGTGACAAAGGCAACGCTGTAGGTGCCCTTATGGGGGTAGTTGACCAGCACTACTTTTCTGAAGCTCTCGCCCCGCTCCTCGAGGATCGTGGAGAAGAGCTGTTTGGTCGTCCTGTAGATCCACCCCATGAGCGGGACACGAGCCACGAGCTGCTCTCCGATCCGTATCACCCGCTTGCCGAGGAAGTTGCTCGCGACGGCGCCGATGCCCAGGATGAGCGCGATAAGCGCCACGAGACCAACACCGGGCACCGACCTGCCGAGATACGTCTCGACGAACCGCCCGAGAATGTCATCGAGCGCGAAGAAGAACCTCCACAACACGGACACCGTCACGACGACCGGCAGAAGCACGATGAGTCCGGTGAGGAAGTAGCGCCTGAGCACCCTCCCGACGCTGGCGCGCGGAGCAGGAGCGGGGCCCGGCGTCACTTCTATCGTCTTGGAGCTGTCGTTGCTTCTCTTGGCTTCGTCCATCTGTTCCTCACACGTATCTTCCCGACCCTGGTCGGAGTTGCGGATATGATCCGGAACTCCAGACCACCTCGAGCGCGTCGATCTCCGTCCTGCCGTCCACCATGAACAGGTCGTCGTCTATCCTCTGAATGAGCGACTGGCGCACGTCGTATTCGTCCTCGATCTCCCCGACCAGCTCCTCGAGCAGGTCCTCGAGCGTGACGATGCCGGCGAGACTACCGTGTTCGTCCGCGACCGCGACCATGTGCTGTCGCCTGGCCTGGAGCTCCCGGAACAGATCGTCGCACGTCTTGGTCTCGGGCATGTAGGGTACGGCACGCACCAGATCCGCTATCCCCATGTCCCTCGGCATGCCCAGGAGGTCTCGTGAATGCACCATACCCTCGATGTGGTCTCGGTCGGGGGACAGGACCGGGAGTCGCGAGTAGCCGTGGGCGCGCACCAGCTCGACGGCCTCCCCCACGGTCGAGTCAGGTGAGACCCCGACGATGTCGGTCCTCGGGACCATCACCTCTCCGATCGTCGTCAGGCCGAATTCGAAGATCCCGGATATCAGCCTGGTCTCCTGTTCGTCGACGGCGCCGGCGCGCTCTCCCTCGCTCGTGAGCAGCAGGCGAAGCTGGTCCTTGGTCAGCCGGCTGCGCCATTCTTGCGCCCTGATGCCAAACGGCCTGAGCAGCACACCGGCCATCCCCGTCGTCACGAGGATAACGGGTGAGAGCAGATAGTAGAACATGCGCAGCGGGTGGACGACCTTGAGTGTGATCGCGTCGCTGTGCCGCCGCCCGATGACCTTGGGAATCACCTCGCCGAAAACGAGAACCGCGGGCGTGACGATGAGTATCGAGACCAAGCCGACGAGTCCGCCCGACCAGTTCGGGAAGACGCCGGCGAGCCTCCACGAGACGAGGGACGACGTCATGACGACCGCGATGTTGTTCCCCACGAGAGTCGTCCCCAGCATTCTGTGAGGATCGGCGACGAAGCGCTCGAGGGCCTTCGCGCTTCCACGCCCCTTCTCGAGCCAGTGGTCCAGCCTGATCCAGTTGATGGAAACCAGCGCGGTCTCGGACCCCGAGAAGAAGGCGCCCATGGTGAACCCGAGAACTATGAGCAGGATGACTGGCACGGTTTACTGATCCTCCGACTCTTCGGATTCGCCGTCGACGACTCTCACGACGCGCACGCTCGTGATTCGCTGCTCGACCACGGACTCAATCGTGAACTCGGCGCCGTCGCGCTCGAGCTGCTCCCCCTCGGATGGAATGCGCCCGAAGGCATCCATCAGGTAGCCACCCAGCGTCTCCACACCCTCTCCCTCGAACGTAAGCTCCATGCTCTCAGCCAGCTCATCCAACCGGACCATGCCGTCGGCCATTAGCGTGCTCTTGTCTATGACCGTCAGGAGCGGCTCCTCCTGGTCGTGCTCGTCGCGTATTTCGCCGACTATCTCCTCGATCAAGTCCTCAAGCGTCACCAGCCCGGCCGTTCCGCCGTACTCGTCCACGACGACCGCGATGTGCGTGCGCCTGCGCTGCAGCTCTCGCAGGAGCTCCCCGGCGTTCTTGCTCTCAGGCGTGAAGAGAGGCGAGCGCAAAATGTCGGTGATGGACCTATCGCGGTCGGTCTCCGTGTCGAACGTCAGAAGGTCCTTCGCGTAGAGGATCCCGACGATGTGGTCGAGGTCTCCTTCGTAGACCGGCACCCTGGCGAAGCCCAGCTCTTTCACGCTATCGGTGGCAACGCCAACCGTCACTGCGCTGTCGAAGCACGCCATGTCGACGCGCGGGACCATCAGCTCCCTGATGACGGTGTCGCCGAACTCCATCACGCTGTCAATCATGTCGCGCTCGTCTTCCTCGAGCGTTCCGCTCGCCCGCCGCACCTCCGCTGAGCTTCCCGGCCAGCACGTCCAGAGCGCTGACGACCGGACGCAGCACACCCATGACGACGGACAGAAGACCCGCGTTCCTGCGGGCGACGGCGACGTTCCGCTGCATCGCGTACATCTTGGGAGCGACCTCACCGACCACCAGGATCACGAACGTGACCACACCCACCTCGAGGGCAATAGTCAGTCCCTCCGGGTAGTGGTGGGCGCGACCCAGCGCCAGTGCCGCGAGCGCTCCCAGCGAACCTGTGGCAACGTTGACGAGCGTGTTCCCAACCAGGATGGCTATGAGGAGCTTCTCCGGCTTGTCCATCAGCCGCCGGACGCGGCTTCCTGGCGGCATCTCTCCGAGGTCGAGCTTCGAGAGGGAGAAGAACGCCGTCTCGGAACCCGAGAAGAAGCCCGAGAAGTAGAGAAGTACTGCGAATCCAATGCCGGCCGGGAGTAGATAGCTCATTGTTTGTTCTTCGAGAGGGTACGGAGGTACCTGTTCTCCAGGTTCCTCATCTTCGTGCGGGAACCGGCGGTCGCGTGGTCGTGCCCCACGAGATGCAGCACGCCGTGTGCCACTAGCTTGAGAATCTCGCGCTCTGGCGTTCGCCTGTAACGCCTCGCCTGCGCAACCGCTCTGTCAGTTGAGATGACGACGTCACCGAGGACCCGCTCAAGCTTGTCGGGGTCTCCCTCGACACCGGGAGGCTCGCCGTCGCGCGTGGCGAATGCCAGGACGTCGGTCGCGCGGTCGACGTCGCGGTATGCTGCGTTGAGTTCCTTGATGAAGTCGTCGCGTGCGAACACGATGGTGAGATCGGCGTCGCCGCTTCCGTGGTCATCCAGAATAAGGCCGACCAGACGCCTGATGCCGGGTGTGTCCAGCTTGAGCACGCGCTGCCTGTTCTGTACTCTAAGCGGCATCTT
>JALGZG010000253.1 GCA_025782345.1 bacterium
CATTCTCGAAGGGGAACGAGAGGAACACCAGCTTGTGGCCACCCTCCTCCACCTTGATGCCCTTGATCCCCACCGGGGTCGAGAAGATGGAATCGGCCGGGGCGGCAGGGACGACCGCATCACTGCTTCCCGGCAGGATCGGGCCGCCGAGGACCATCAGCGCCATTCCGTCCGACACGGGGTCGCTCGCGACACCGGTCATGAGGAACCCGCTGTTGTCGTTCACCCACGAATCGACGTGGAGGTAGTCCGTGATGAACGTGTTCGGAAGCGACCTGCTCGACAGATACTCGGTGCTCGTCAGGAACAGGTTCCCGCCCGCATCGAGGTAGTCCATCATGTTCTGCGTCCGACGTCATGGCTCCGTATCCCGCGTCGGCCAGAGCGGTCTCGAGGTAGGTCTCGTAGCTCTCCCCGCCGTCGTCATCGACGATGAGGATCGAGGGGGCCTCGACGAAGGTGCCGAACGAGATGTCCGCGCTGCTCTGCGGGTCGACACTGCTCTGGGCCGACAGCGTCGTGACGGCCATTCCGGCGACCGTTCCGATGGTGTCGATGACCCTTACCTCGAGCGCCTTCTCTTCACCCGGTCCGAGAACGAAGTCAGAAGGGCCAGTCTGCCACGCGCCCCCCGCCTCCCGGAACTCGGCCGTCCAGTCCGACGGTCCGACGCCGTCAGGCAGCACGTCGTGACCCACCTCCACGGTCGCCGTGTCGTCCACGGGCGCCCAGTTCTTGAGCGTCGCCGTGTAGAGGGCCGTCCCGTAGTACTCTATCTCGGTGGCGTAGACGGATGACGCCAGCTCCAAGACGTAGGCGGCGTTGTGGAAGTCGAGGGTCATGGTCGCGCTCGAGGTGCTGATGTTCATGAAGAACGCGCCCGACTCGCTGCGGTCCCACCAGTCCGTGTTGGGGTACGTCACGGGCGAGCACTCGGGATACCGCGTCGCGGCGTAGAGGTCCGTGCCGTCGCCGTAGTTGACGTTGTTCTCCATGTCCCAGCGGCCGTCAGCCTGAACGAGCGTGACCAGGTAGTGCTGCTCGGGGGTCTGCTGTTGGTTGTTGTTGCTGCCCTCGGTGTCGACGTGCCAGATGGCCAGGCCGTCGTCCGGAAGGCCGACGTCCCGTCCCGTCCGCTGCCTGTTCTCCACGAGGTAGTACTCGTTCGGAAGCTCGGGGTGCTCGAACTTGTACATGACGTTCGTGCCGATGGGTACTTCGAGCCCTCCTTGGGGGTTCGTCAGCACCGTGACGTCTCCCCAGCCCGCGTCGTACTTCATGTAGGCGCAGGGCTCGCACGGGTTCGTGGCGGACGTGCCGTAGCACATGATGCAGAATCGCCCGACGCCTGTCGAATCGTAGTCGTAGTCGTAGAGGTCGGGCCATCCCATCAACATATGGCCGTTCTCGTGACAGAACGTGCCGATCCGAAGCTGACTTCCGAGGTTCGTTATCTGATATGCGTGCGTGCAGACACCGTCGCCGCACCACGTGACCGTGTAGGCGTGCGGCCAGAGCCCTTCCGCCCACGCGTTCCAGGTGTCGCCGGCGTAGAAGCAGTTCACCGCGTCGATGATGCCGTCGCCGTCGGAGTCGTACTGGCTGAAGTCGAAACCGTTGTCGTCCAGGTCCTGAAGCGCCTCCTGGACGAGCTGGCGAGCGCGCTGACCGTAGGGCGCGATCGGATCGCAGTAGTACGCCTTCGTGTTCGGTGCCCGGAAGTAGTGCGTCGGGACAAAGTTGGTGTAGTTGAGGAGTCCCTCGGAGACGTCCAGGAAGTACTCGCGCACCGATCCGTTGTTGCCGTAGCCCGTGTAGCCGATGTCGTTGCAGTAGTTGTCGATATCAGACGGAGGGATGGTGGCGACGTCGTCGGAGAAATCGACGATCAGGGTGATTCCGACCACGTCCCCGATCGTCAGTCCGCGCATGCCGCGGCTCAACTGGTCCAACGGGGCTCCGCTGGCCCGCCGCTCGAAGTCCTCACGCACGGCCAGCGCCTGCGCGCGGGCTGCCTCGGGCGTGATGCGGATGTGCTTCTCAAGACCCCTTTGAGGCGCCGGCTCGCCCGCGGCCACGCCCGTCGACACCAGCTCCGTGCCGTCGGCCGACAGCTCCGCGTAGCTCAGCAGGCCCGTGGCACCGTCGCGCACGATTGTGTAGCCGTCGAGGGTCTCACCGACCGAGTAGAACTCGTCGCCCCAGACCTTGATCTCGACCGAAGAGCCGTCCGGCTCGCGAATGGTGACCACCTCGGCCCAGAGCGGGGCCGCGCTGGCAGTGAGCGTGACTGAGATGCAGAGCGCCGCCGCGAGCAACACCGCGGTCCAACCCGTGGTACCGAAGAGTTTTCTCATCTGTCCCTCGATTTGTCAGTGAGGG
>JALGZG010000254.1 GCA_025782345.1 bacterium
GCGAAGCGAGACCGTCGCGGAGACGCCCCAGTAATCCCCGAGCTGCTCACCCCGGTACCAGATGTGACCGAGGAACTCGACGTGCATCGCTTCCTTGACCTTTGCCTCGTCGAGTGGGTCGACGCTCAGCTCGAGTCCGACGGTCGGGTGCAGGAGGATCCACTGATGGCCGGGCGGGCCGAGTTCGGGAAACCCTGGCGTTTCGATCAGCCAGCCGTTGACGAGCGACTCCCAGGGCATCTGCGAGTAGCCCCTGTCGAGGAAGTTCTCCCAGCGCTCGACGGCATCCTCCAGCTCCTGGACGTTCTTCTCGCCCACCAGGAGCACCTGCTTGTTCACGAGGTCCGAGAGGGCATTCTGGAGGAGCCGCCACTGGCGCATCTGCTCAGGGGTCAGGAGCAGGAGGACCGCTTCCTCGTCCTCGGTCCACTCGTAGAGGATGAGCTCGTCGGGGAGACCCTTGAAATACACCGAGACGTCATTCCCAGTCGTGTCGGTGAGCGTCTCGATTCGGAGGTCGTGGAGCCCGAACCCCTCTCCATTCAGCGCACCGATGAAGATGTCCTGCTCAGCCAATGTATCGAGGGGTCCGTCGATATCCGTCAAGCGGAGCGCGAGGCTCATCGCCCCGAGCAGGCGCTGGAGCTGATTCATGATCTGCTCTTGCCTGGGTTCGTTCTCGCCCCAGTCCTGTGCGTCAAACAGCGAGATCATCTCGCTCGCGACGACGTGTATCTGCCCAGCCTGAATCTTCTCGGTATAGGTGTCCTCAAAGCGCTTCCGGTGGAAGGGAGACGTCTCCTCATCGGCCTCCCAGCCGTCGATCGATGGGTCCTCGAACTCGGGTGGCGGCACGTCGACCAGGGTCTGAGCGGAGAGCGCAGGGGCGCTTACAAGGAACGCTGCGAGGGTGCATAGGAAGAGCGCGAGGATTCGGGTTCGCATCACGTCACACTTCCTTCCGGGCTCGCCCAGGTGTCCCCGGCGAGGTCCCTCAACTCCTTCACGCCGTCCCACATCTTGCATAGGGCGTCGAAGTTCTCCTTCAACCCCTTGTCCTCATTGATGCCCTGGGCCAGCGCGTGGAGCTCGGCGATCTTGCCCTGCGCGATCGCCAAGTTGTCCAGATCACCCCCGAAGCGCGGGTAGGTGTCCACCGCCTCTCGTGTCTGCTTCGGCGTGACCGCGCTCGACTTGGCGATCGACTTGAGCAGCGGGATGTGCACCCTGGGGTTGTCGAGGTAGTGCAGCCAGCCGTGCACGTCCCAGGCCCGGTAGTGGCGCAGGTTCGTCATCCGAAAGTCGCCCCCCCAGGACACCGGATCAAAGGGCTTCGGCTTGGTGAAGGGGTCCAGTTCGTGGCGGTGACAGTACATCCGTCCGCAGTACCGGTTCTGCGTGCTGTTCGGACCGGGACGCACGACCGACTCGTAGGCCTTAGGCTCTGTCTGCAGCAGCCGGCTTACGTTCGCGAGCATGTGGATCGACTTGAAGCGGAAGTTCTCCGTCCCGAAGAGGTTGACGTTGTCTCCAATCCGCGGCGCGGCTCCCAGCTCAGCGAGCGCGTCGTGCGCGACCGAGGTGCCCAGGCTGTGCGCCATCAGGCTGAACTCCGCGTCCGCGTCCGTCGCACGCTTGCGCTGGATCTCCTTGAAGATCGTGAGCTGCACGTTGGCCCGAATCTGTGCGGACTCGTGCCGGAAGAAGCGGCAGATGATGACGTCCGCAACGTGGCTCAGGAGGAAGCCGGCGCCGTCCCCCGACACACCGGTGAGCCAGTCGAGGCTGTCCCCGTGGCACAACTTGTTCGCCTGCGCGAACTCGCCGAACGTGGTCGCCTGAGCGTCCCAGCGAGCGAGCGCCTTGCGGATGAGCCCGTCGTACCCGACCGGGACATGCTCGGCGTACTCCTTCAGCTTCTTCTTCGTCCGGAAGTGCGGGTAGCGCTCGGAGCACTCCACCAGCTTGTTCCAGACCTCGTCCGACCACTGGGTGCCTTCGAAGCGCCCCATGCCGTGGACGAGGAACAAGGTGTGCTTGGCCATGCCCTCCTCCTTGCCGGGTCCCCAGTCCTACTCTTCCGCCACTGCAGGTTCGCGAAGTCGTTGGCTGAACCTGCCCAACCGACCGCGTATCAGCCGCGAGCGTCAAGGCTGGCGCAGCACGGGCGAATGCAACTGCCGTGACAGCCAAGCTCGTCGGCTGTACGCGCTCGTTGGGCAGGCGAGTGGGGTGTGTAGCCAGACTGCAG
>JALGZG010000223.1:0-847 GCA_025782345.1 bacterium
ACCCATGTCCAGCTCAGTGACGCAGACGTAGGCGCTGAAATACGTATACGGCACCATCGTATACTCATGCACCAGCGCGCCGGGATTCTCCTGATCGAAGCTGATGTAGATCTGAACATCGGGGTTGCCGCCCGCGAAAGCCATGCTGGCGACCGCGAGGACCATACCGACGATAAGCATGCGTTTCATTTGTCTCTCCTCCGCTAAAGACTGCTCTGCTCTCCCGCACCAATCGGCGACTGTCGCCACCGCTCTCACACAGGTTCGCGTTGCCACCTCCTCCCGGACGCTCGTACTCGCGCGGTTTCCCCCGCCGCTCTCCCATCGCGGGGCCAGGGTGTCCATTCGGTTCCCATTCTTGGTGCCATCGCTGCACGGGGCCCACGACAACACATGGACCCGCACCCAACTCTACATAATCATTGTACTACATCAAGCAACGACATTCAAGAGCATTCCCGTCCGCATCCCCTAATCCGTGGAGAGGCGGCGAGCTGCGAGAGCGGTCAGCGCATCAGAATTGACGGTCCGTCAGTGCTCGTGTTCACCGACCTGCTCGCGTCTCCAGGCGGCCGGGCAGCGAGGGAAGTGGGGCACCCGTACGCGCGGACGGAGGCGACAAAGCGCCTCCGTCCACCCGTCTGCTGCAGTCTCTCGTCTGGCCCGCTACCTGTACAGGGCCTTGATGCCGCTCCACGTGGCGTCCTCGACCGGAGTGTCAGGGCAGTCGCCCTCGGGGCAAGTGCCTGCGCCGATCGTGCCGTGCGCCAGCACGCAGTAGAAGTCGACCTCACCGTACGGCTGTGTGCAGTCAACCACCCACCGAGGGAAGGCGGGGTAGTCTTTG